>CAYYUE010000134.1:525-2198 GCA_964474745.1 uncultured Bacteroidaceae bacterium
AAACCATAATATTTCTGCAAATGGGAGGCTTTTTTGGAACAATAAAAAAAGAAGCATTATGAGAAAATACTTATTAAAAAATGAAAAAGTCTTATCTGTAACGGGATTTCGTCGAATATTGTTAGGAATCTTATCCTTAGTTGTATTTTTACAATATTCTCATTCTCAATCTGTAACTGTTTTTGGTAAAATTCCAGGGAATGAAGAAGATATAGTGGCTATTTATAATACAGGAGCTAGTGACTCTACAATGACGATGGTTTTTTTAGAATCGACACCGATGCATTATAATACAGCTGATTTGCCTCGATTTTCTATTATTGGCAAGCAAAAACAATATTATTTAGGTATTGGAGGTTATGTAAAAGCTACTGTAAATTTTGATTTTGATGGAACAATAGGAAGCCCTGTTTATTTTACACCTGCGAATATAGACATACCGGCAACTCCCGGTAATTCTTCGCAATTAAATTATAGTGTAGCAACAACCAATTTGTTTTTACATTTTGTAGGGATGCCTAATACTTCGAATCGTTTCTCGGCTTATGTAAATGCCAATTTTACAGGTACGGGAAATACGACTCCGAGTTTGCAGTTTGCCTATATTCAATATAGAGGTTTTACATTCGGTTATAGTACCAGTTTGTTTACAGATCTTGCAGCGGGCCCTCCTACAATAGATCAAGAGGGACCTAATGGTTGGACATTTGTACGTACATATATTTTATCCTATACCAAAAATTGGGAGAATTTCGGACTAGGGATTTCTGCTGAAATGCCCGATGTAGATGCTACATATAATAATTTTACGTCAGAAGTATATCAACGCATTCCAGATATTCCTGCTTATGTTCAGGTAATGTGGGGGGATTATGGTAGTAGAGTACGCCTTTCTGGATTGATGCGAAATATGATGTATCGTGAATATGAAATGAATGGAACAGATGCTAATAATAAAGATCGTATTGGATATGGATTGCAATTGAGCGGTAATATAGGGTTTGGTAATATTGTTACTTTATTTTATCAAGGAACTTATGGAAATGGTATCTCTTCTTATTTTCAAGATGTAAATGGACAAAATTGGGATATGTTTCCAAATCAAACTAAAGTGAATGAACTTGTAACTCCAGAAGCCTGGGGTGGTCTTGTAGGATTACAATTTAACATTACTCAAAAGTTATTTGCTTCTTTAACTTATAGTCAAGTTCGTGTGGAAACCAAAGATGGTTTTTATAATCCCGATTATTTTAAATATAGTCAATATTTTGTGGCAAATGTTTTTTGTAAAGTGCGTCCTAATTTGACATTCGGTTTAGAATACCTTTGGGGAAAACGTAAAAATATGGATGATAACTCAGGTATAGCAAATCGTATTCAAACTGTGGCAAGGTTTAATTTTTAAGAATATAGAAACTCAATAAAGCTGGAACTTTATATATGTTAGGAGGAGAATTGTATGCAATTCTCCTTTTTTATGGTATAAATATGTGTAATTATTAGCAGATCTTCAAGTTGTTATAAGAAAATAAAAATAATATTTTTTATGAGCTGTGATTAGCTAAGTGAATGGATGTTTAAAATAAGTGTATGGATTGTGATTTAGATAGTAAAATTATTTTGCTTATATCTGTATATAATTTTTTTTGTATTGATCAATAATAAAAAACGCC
>CAYYUE010000134.1:2208-6338 GCA_964474745.1 uncultured Bacteroidaceae bacterium
CACTTATAAAATGTAGGCGAAAACAAAAACATTATTAAGGGCACATTTTTTACTTGATCAAGAATGCAAACTTATTGAAATTTTTTAAAGCTGTACCTGTTCCACGAGCTACTGCTCGTAAAGGATCGTCAGCGACATGAACTTGAAGTTTTGTTTTTGCGGAGATACGTCGATCAAGCCCGCGTAACAAAGACCCTCCACCTGCTAAATAAATGCCTGTTTTATAAATATCTGCGGCTAGTTCAGGAGGTGTATCTGAAAGGGCTTCCAATACGGCCGATTCTATTTTTGCAATGGATTTATCCAACGCATGAGCAATTTCTTTATAGTTCACCGATATTTCTTTAGGAATACCTGTTAATAAATCTCTACCTAGTGTAGGAAAGTCTTCCGGAGGATTTTCCAATTCTGAAATAGCTGCACCCACTTCTATTTTTACGCGTTCAGCGGTTCGTTCTCCAATAATGATATTGTGTTGTTTTTTCATGTATTCGCAAATATCATTATTAAATTCATCACCGGCAATACGTATGGATTTGTTGCATACAATACCACCTAATGAGATAACGGCGATTTCAGAAGTACCACCTCCGATATCGACAATCATATGTCCTACAGGCTCTAGCACATCAATACCAATACCAATTGCCGCTGCCATAGGTTCATGAATCATTCGAATTTCTTTTGCTCCGGCTTGTTCCGCCGATTCGCGAACAGCACGTTCTTCCACATTTGTAATACCGGAAGGTATACAAATTACCATCCGTAACGCCGGAGGCAATACGGAACGTGTTGCATTGGTCATTTTAATAAATTCGCGAATTAAATGCTGCGCCATTTCAAAGTCGGCAATTACTCCCCCTCTTAGAGGGCGGATGGTCTCAATATTTTTATTTTCCCTACCTTGCATCAATTGTGCGCGTTTACCTACAGCAACAATTTTACCTGTTACTTTATCTACGGCTACAATTGAGGGTTCGTCAATAACAACTTGATCATTATGAATGACAATGGAATTTGCCGTCCCTAAATCCATTGCTACTTCTTTATTGAATAATGAAAATAATCCCATAATCTATCTAAAATCTATATTCTTTTTTAATTCAATTATATTCCTACGCATTTTGTCGGTTTTCGTTACATAAAAAGTAATATTTTTTTTATTCATTTACCAATAGGAATTTAGTAAGATGAATATCAATAAAATACATTTTAATGTTTAAAATGCCTTTTCCCTGTTATTGCCATTGCCATACTATTTTTCTCACAATAATCAATAGAATCTTGATCATGAATAGATCCTCCCGGATGTACTATAGCCGTAATACCTGCTTCATGGGCAATTTCTACGCAATCGGAAAAGGGGAAGAAAGCATCTGATGCCATAACAGCTCCCTCTAAATTGAAACCGAAGTTTTTTGCTTTTGTAATGGCTTGTTTTAAAGCATCGACACGTGATGTTTGACCCGTTCCGCTTGCTAATAACTGCTTATTTTTTGCTAATACAATGGCGTTGGACTTTGTATGTTTAACTAATATGGTTGCAAAAGCCAAATCGTCGGCAATTGAAGGAGTAATAGAGGTGCTAGTACAACTGGTTAATTCTTTTGCGTTAGGTATAACACTGTCACGATCTTGTACTAATGCACCATTTAATGCTGAACGAAACATCGTGTTTGGTTTATGAAACATTTTTCGTTTTAAAATGATGCGATTTTTCTTTCCTATCAAAATTGCCAATGCATCCTCTTCATAATCGGGGGCAATACATACTTCAAAAAATATTTTGTGCATTTCTTCGGCGACCTCTTTTGTAATAGGTCTGTTCGTAACCAGAATGCCACCATATGCTGAAACGGGATCTCCTGCCAATGCATCTTTCCATGCATCAATCAAATTGCTTCGAACTGCCATACCACAAGCATTATTGTGTTTTAAAATTGCAAAAGCTGGTTCTTCAAAGTCATCAATTAGCGTTATGGCTGCATCAATATCCATAAGATTATTATATGATATTTCTTTACCGTTAAGTTGAGTAAAGCATGCATCAAAGTTGCCGAAAAAAAATCCTTTTTGATGAGGATTCTCACCATAACGGAGTACTCTTACAGTTTCATCACTACATTTAAACACTGGCAATTTTTCGTGTTGATTGAAATAGTTGAAAATAGTGCTGTCGTAATGAGAAGAAACATGGAAAGCATAAGTCGCAAAACGACGACGATCACTCAATGAAGTTTCTCCGTTTTGCTCTTTATATAGGGTTAAAAATTCATTGTAGTAATCTACTGCCGGAACAATAACAACATCGTTAAAGTTTTTAGCGGCTGCACGTATTAGTGAGATTCCTCCAATGTCGATTTTTTCGATAATATCTTTTTCAGAAGCTCCCGAGGCAACTGTTTTTTCGAATGGGTATAAATCAACAATTACCAGATCAATTTCAGGAATTTCGTATTCTTTTAATTGTTCACCATCTGAATACATATCGCGACGACTTAAAATACCTCCGAATACTTTAGGATGGAGTGTTTTTACTCGTCCGCCCAAAATGGAAGGATAACCGGTAATAGATTCAACTGTAATTGCATCAATACCTAAATCTTTTATATATTGATAAGTTCCTCCTGTAGAATAAATAGTAACTCCCTGTTTATCTAATTCTTTAACAATGTCATTTAATCCGTCTTTGTAAAAAACGGAAATCAATGCACTTTTAATTTTTTTATCCATAATATATAATATTAATTTTTCTAGATTGGTGAATATGCACTTTTTTGTACAATTCGGGCTAATCTCCAAAGACAATATTTAAACCTCTTGCCGTATGTAAAAGTCTATTGTCTGGAGTAACTAAATTGGGTTTATTGACTGCTTCGACAAGAGGAACACCGATTACTTCTGGATGATGGTATGCGATCATTTCACCAAATCGCCCTTCTTTTACAAATTCAAATGCATGAACACCAAATTCGGTTGCTAAAATGCGATCGTAAGCCGTGGGTATGCCTCCTCGTTGTAAGTGACCTAAAATACTACAGCGAATATCGTGTTCTACTCCGATGGCTTTTAAATCAGCTTCCAGTTTTTCTGCAACACCTCCTAGTTTTATGTGTTGATATCCTATTTCACCTGTGATAGTTCCTGTAACTTCCCCTCCAATAGGTTTTGCTCCCTCGGCAATGACAATATTGCAGAATCCTCGAGAGTGGGTATAGCGTGCTTCTATTTTTTCTTTGACTTTTTGTATATCATAGGGTATTTCAGGAATTAGGCATACGTCTGCACCTCCTGCAATGGCAGAATGTAGTGCAATCCATCCTGCGTCCCGTCCCATAACCTCTAAAATAAATACGCGATTATGGCTGGCAGCAGTAGTTACTAGTTTGTCAATGGCTTCAGTACATATTTGTACGGCAGTTTGAAAACCGAATGTATAGTCGGTTAAAGAAAGATCATTATCAATAGTTTTAGGTACACCTACAATATTTAATCCTTTTTTGCTAAGTTCTAATGAAATGTGCTGAGATCCATCTCCTCCGATATTGATTACTGCATCTACTCCCATGTATTGGAGTTTTCGAATCATTTCGTCGGAACGGTCAACTGTAGTCCATGTTCCATCGGCATTTTTTATAGGCCATGCAAAGGGGCCTCCTTTATTGGTGGTTCCTAAAATAGTACCTCCTTTTACAAGAAGTCCGGCAACCGATTTTTCATCTAACACCACAATTTCTGTAGGTTCACGAAGTACTCCATTAAAAGATTCTATACATCCGATAACTTCCCAATCTCTTTCTTGCGATGCTCGTTTCACAATACCACGAATGACAGCATTTAATCCAGGACAATCACCACCGCCTGTTAAAACCATTACCCTTTTTGTTGCCATAAATCTGTTTTTGTTTTAATCTACTTTGTTTCTAACAATGAAACAAGAGTTGTGTTTGAGTATTGTTCCTTTCAAGAATTTTTATCTTAAAACTTGGCCTTTCTTTGCAATAAATGAAATTTTCTACTGTAAATAATTGATTATGAATGTCTTAAAATATAGATTACATTGAAAAATACCATACAAAGGTACTTTTTTTGCATGGTATTTCAAACTATATTGGACGTTTTTTTCTGTG
>CAYYUE010000135.1:0-6243 GCA_964474745.1 uncultured Bacteroidaceae bacterium
ATTAAAGCATGATTCAATTTCCAATTTTATAGATTTCAGTATCATCAGACATCAATATATCATATATTCCTTTAGCATAATTTAATCTATACATATTAGCAATTGAATCATGCTTTAATTTGAACATATTTTTATGGTCAAAAAGTAGTGTCAGCTTATCAAGAGAAACGCTGTCTTTATTAAAAAAACCAATTATATTTGCCTCATTCGCTATATAAAATTCGCCACAAGTAATTAATCCATATAAAAATGCATAACGATATGCCGCAGGATCTCCTGTTATTTTTACCTCTTGAATCAAATAGTTCTCTCCAGTCTTGTATTGAGCTTTTGCACTTAAGGAAAATAAAACACATATTATACATACTATTTTTTTCATTATTTTTTCTCCTTGTTATTTTTGTTAATAATTACCGTTCTATTTCCCGGGTTATTCAATCCCGCAGCATTCAAAACTCTTTTAAAAGGTTCGGTTCCATTGTTTCTCGTATTCATATCATATGACATTAAATCGCTTTCAATATATGGAGCATGGTCACTAAACCCTTTTGCCCGATCCCTTAGTCCAAAGAAATGACCAATTTCATGCTTCGCAGTTCCTTGAATTTCACCTGTCCCAAAAAACACCTTTTTATCCAACAATGCATTGTTCATATTTGCTTTTAATTTTTTTGAATCTTTCACAGATGCACCATATCCTCGGTTTTCATCATGTAATATGGAATTTCCTTTGGGATCATTCATTGCCATTTCTTCTGGATTATTTGTCGTTTCTATTAATGTTAAATTCATATCAAATGTATAATCCCCCAATCCAGATTCATTAAATGATGTTTTTATATCATTCTCCCAAGAGCCTAATGCCTCTGAAAATCCAGATATAATGGCAGTAGGGTCACTCCCTAACATATCTCTATTATAATAAAAATTAGCGTTAACCGATATCTTTTTATTTTTATCATCCCTAACTATTTCTACATCTTCCCCATTCGGATCCACCAATTTAATGGGATTTCCCAAACAGTACATATACGGGCTTGTGCTTGGATACTTATCACTTAACGGATCCACACTCAGCCACATCACTCCTAAATCTGAGTCTAAGAATCGAGCACCATAATAGGAATACCCCGTTTGCTCACTGTTATTTTTTTCATTTTTATCGTGTTCGCGAATGCTTCGCAATTCCTCATCACGTTCTTTGCCTGTAAAGGTAAAGCGTTCGGAGTATCCTGTCGTACGTTGATTGACAAACGGCTCTCCATAAGGAAGGTATTGCAGGTGTTGTAAGGGTAATCCGGATACATCCGTTATCCAGCTCGCGCTGCCCAAATGATCGGAATGATAATAGTAAGCCTCATTCTCTGTCCCTTGAGCGGAACCGTAGTCCCCTAAGGTTTTCAACAGGTCCGGTTCTGTATATACATTCAGGTTCTGTATTTTTGCTACAGGCACATAGCCGTAAGTTTTCGAAGGATCCACAGGAATAGCTCCGCCGCCGCTTCCTCCGGATTGTGACAAACCGCTAAAACCGGGCTTTTCTTTAAACAAGTCTCCGCTAATACTCATAATACAATCGAGATCCTCTGATTCTATTTGTTCTTGTCCCCAATACTGATAATCCATCTCCGGTATACGTGTAAATGTTTGATTTAATAAACTCGTCGCATTGTCGGATAATAAAATATTTTCTTTCATTAAAGAGGTTCCGTTGTTGTCTAATCCGCCCTTCCCTAATTTTGAACAAATACGTTGCTCGCCGGTATAATAATGTTTCGTATAGCCCTTAGGTGTAGCTACCAAATAGGAATGTGTATATAGGGGTATGTTGCTTACGGATTTCATGGGTTGTTTTTACGGTGCAAAGATACGGATAATTTATTGATTATGACTTGTTTTTATTGTTAAAAACCATTGTATTTACGTACGGTACAACCGAAGACAACTTTCCAATATCGTATGGCTTTTGCTATAACTAAGGGTTTTCCGGGTTAAGCGTTTGAGATGGGAACGCAACGTTAGGTTGTGCCGTTCGATGTGGTTGGTGCAATGGCGGTGGGTTTTGTGTAATGATTTTGGAATAAGATATTTATACAGGTTCAGTTCGTCGGTGCAGATGCGTTTGGGGGCAAGAGCCGGTACACTATCTACGAGTTTCCGTAGGTTTTCTTTGGTTCTGCGCCCTACGCAAAGATGTATGATGTGTTTTGTGTTGGGGTTGAAGGTATACATCACTCATGTTTCATTGGATTTGTTGCCGCAGAAGGTACGGAGTTCGTCTATTTCGTAGGTTTGGTTTGTTTCTGTAAAACAGGGTGTGGGTATAGCCTTGGCTAGGCGCAGGATACTCCGTTGCACGCTGGATTTGGCGATATGCAACAACCTGGAAATATTGCTGATGCCGCAGCCTTCGTTGTTGAGCCGGCGGATCCATTGGGTTTGGGTTTGGGTAATTGCACGTTTGTTGTAGCGGGCTTGGAAATACCGTTTGCAGTGTTTGCATCAGTAGCGTTGAATCCTATTTTGCGTTCCTCGTTTGATTGCTTTATTGGCACAATAAATACATTCCATAACGTACAGATATGTTGTATGATAACCTAAAAAAGCGCTAAAGGGTACGCTATTCGGATAACACAAGCTGTTTTAGAGCCTTTTACGAATGAAAACGGTTTAGTTGAGAGTATATTACCTCTACTAAACCGTTTTTCTAAATTAGCTATCTTTTTGATTTTCAAAATTAAATTCTTTCCTTAAATCAAAAAGCGCTAAGTGGTACTCTTATATTTGCAGTGTAAAAAATAAAAGATGAAAAGCCAAGGTTTAATTTCAAACTTTAGTTGTAATAAAGAAGGAATTAACCGAACTGAAAAGGTAACCTATACATGGTACTAAACATAATTTATGTGGTGAATCAGACCTTTACAGTTCCGGCAGACAGACACCAAATAGAATATTGGAAAAAAATCCATTAAGAGTATCGGTGCAGGCAGCTATTGGTTAACTCCGTCTTCAGTAGTAATGTTAAATGCAAAAGTATGAAAAAGATTTTTATTGGTATTGATTTTTCGAAAGAAACTTTCGATGCGGCTTTGGTAAAGAGTTCGTCTGTGGATGAGCTATCTTACAACAAATTTCCCAATGATTTGAATGGCTGCGAACAATTAGTGAAATGGATTAAGAGTTTGGCCCATTCACCAAGAAAAGCTTGGTTAGTTTGTGGCGAACATACCGGAATTTACACACAGGTTCTAAACAGCTATTTAACTTCGAAGAAAATTGATTTTTGGCTTGAACCTGCCTTGCAAATCAAGTATTCAAAAGGAATGAGCAGAGCAAAAAATGATAAAATTGATGCGAGAAATATCGCATTATATGCTTATCGTTTTCAAGATAAATCGGTTTGCTCTCAAATCAAAACTCCTGCCATACAGGGCTTAAAGGATCTCATGGCTTACAGAGAACGTTTAGTAAAAGCAAAAACATCTTTAGCCATTTCTTGTAAGGAATTGAAAAGAGTACAACTATCGGAGCAAATTACAGAATATATCTATCAGGATAGTATGCAAGAAGTAGAAGTACTGCAAAAGAAAATCAAACAAGTGGAGAGAAAGATAGAACATATTATTGAAACAGAAATTGAATTGAAAGAGAATTATGACTTAATGCTCTCTGTTAAGGGAATCGGCATTATCAATGCGGTGACAATTTTAGTAGCTACTGGAAATTTTACTCTGTTCACGGATGCTCGCAAGTTCTCCTCTTACTGTGGTGTGGTACCGTTTGAAAAACAGTCGGGAAGTAGCGTACGAGGAAAAACTAAAATAAGCCATTTGGCAGATAAAAATCTCAAAAGATTATTATCACAAGCTGCTCGCAATGCTGTTAAACATGATAGTATACTCAAAGAATATTATCAAAGAAAAAAACAAGAAGGAAAATCAGAGCGATTAGTCATCAACAATGTTAGAAATAAGCTAGTACACAGAATATTCGCTGTCATTAAAAGTAGACAGAAGTTTGTCGATGACTATGTACATCCTCTACAGAGAAATGTAGGATAAAATAAAAGCAAATAAAAAATCTATTTTAACTTTTTTTTATGTTGACGAGCCATAGAATTCACTACCCCTATTTACATTTCCATAAATTTTTTATGACAAATTTATTATCTATATATAAATACTCTGACCCTAATTCATTATATATCATATATCTTTTTCCCTTTTTTCTTTTTTTATAATTATAATCTATAGAAAATTCTTTATTACTCTTTCTTACTAAATCATATCCACACCCTGTTTCTATTCCATAATCAACCCAGAAAAACCTACTCTTGTAATAAAATCCATAAATAGGTACTTCCTCTCTGAGTCTAGATAGCATATAATTTTCTTCCGTATAATTTTTCTGAAAAATTCTGACATATACGCTATCATTAATGTTTAAAAACTTAATAACAAAATATGAGTTATCTAAATCAGAGCAATTATACTTATGAGAATAGAATATTACTGTATCTAAAATAGGAAAAATGTTAGGATTAGATAAATTAACTTCTACAAAATTCAACTGCATGGAAACTTCCTGCATTTTTTCTTTGCTACATGTGCTTTCCCTCAAAAAAGTACATGCAGTAAAGAAAAAACAACTTATTATTACGTATTTTATAAATTTCATAGATTTTTCATTTCCGTTTTAGATGATTTCTTTCATAATCCTTATACCCACTTCCTTTGATATATATTCTAAAAGCATCATTTTGTATTCCTGATTGTTTTATCCTAATTCCATTTCTAAAATTGAAATCGTCATCAGAAGCTTGAGGATTCTTTCCTGGATGATTGTGTATATGAGACTTAAAGATTCCTTCATCCGCGAAACCTTTTGCTATTTTAAGGCTTATATCATCCCAGCTTCTTTCGTGACTAGTCCCAATATAATTGTGTCCATCTGTTTGTTCAACTAAACCATATTCAATAAATGTATTATTAGACATAAACTCAAATATCTCTAATGATTTGCTTCTATCTGTTCCTAATTTTAGAATAGTTCCATTACTGCCCTTGATGAAATTTTTCTCAGCGAAAGTCCCTTCATCAGTTACTATTGATGCATTTTTTAAGTTCCCATCCATATCAAATTTTATATTTCTTTCTTTATTAGCTCGAATTAATCGATCCTTACCTTCTATGGCTTTTGATTGGTCTTTTAGTTTAAAAATAGTCCCATCCCCTGTTACGCCATAATCATCCATGCCATTCGGATCCACCAAAATTATAGGATTTCCTCTGCAATACATATACGCACTTGTGCTTGGATATTTATCACTCAACGGATCCACGCTCAGCCATCCGATATCCGACCAATGAAAACGGGCGCCGTGATAATAGTATTTCGTTTGCTCACTGTTATTTTTTTCATTTTTATCGTGTTCGCGAATGCTTCGCAATTCGTAGTCCCGTTCCTTACCCGTAAAAGTAAATCGTTCGCCATATCCGCTTTTGACTTGGTTGACAAACGGCTCTCCATAAGGAAGGTATTGCAGGTGTTGTAAGGGTAATCCGGATACATCCGTTATCCAGCTCGCGCTGCCCAAATGATCGGAATGATAATAATACACATTCGTTTCCGTATTTCGTATCGGGGCATATATCCCCAACTCTCCTAAACATGGGTTCGTAGAAATGCTGAAACCTACGCACCTTGGTGTTGGAGTAAAACTCTTTGAAAGATCCAAAATGTCCGTCCATGATTGTCCATCGATCGTTTTTATACAACTTATCTCCTGAGCTTCATTCAATTCCATGTCCCGGTGCCAGGTATCGGTTTCGGATACATATTTAAATGTTTGACTCAACAGGCTGGTTGCGTTTTCGGATACTGATTTGTTTGTGGTCATCAACGTAACGCCGTTGTTATTAGGGCCGCCGCCTCCAAGTTTTGAGCACACGCGCTGGTCGCCGGCATAATAATGTTTCGTGTAGCCCTTAGGTGTAGCTACCAAATAGGAATGTGTATATAGGGGTATGTTGCTTACGGATTTCATGGGTTGTTTTTACGGTGCAAAGATACGGATAATTTATTGATTATGACTTGTTTTTATTGTTAAAAACCATTGTATTTACGTACGGTACAACCGAAGACAACTTTCCAATATCGTATGGCTTTTGCTATAACTAAGGCTTTTTCGGGTTAAGCGTTTGAGATGGGAACGCAACGTTAGGTTGTGCCGTTCGATGTGGT
>CAYYUE010000136.1:0-6195 GCA_964474745.1 uncultured Bacteroidaceae bacterium
TTAATAGTACTCATAAAATTCATATTTAAATCAAATTGAGTCAGGACCATATTCGTAAAATTGAATATATAATAACTATTATTTACCTCTAAAAAAGTAGGTTTACAGTAGGGAATATATACATATCCGTATTTGAACATTCGATCTCGAACTTGGTAGGCTTCATCTAGAGAATGGTAAATAATGTTGGACGCTTGTATTCGAAACCAATCACTATACATCGTATCTACATAAAATTTTATTAATTGTTGAATACTGTCTTTGTATGCATTGTTTTTTGCAATTTTAGAATCTATGAATGATTGCATATCATTAGCATACTTCCCTTTAATACATTCATTTCGGATCGAGTCGTATTGTCCCGTATTACCTCGCGCTATATAATAGTCCAGAGATGCCACATATACCAACTGATAATAGTCGAAGTCCAACATAAGCTCAGGAGCAAGATAAAAAATACGTAATGTATTTGGTAAATAGATATCTTGTTGTTGCAAAATTAGCCCGCGTATTTTTGCATCTCCTGCAAGCCAATACACAAAACCTTGTACACATTTTTCTTCCCCTAATGTAATTTTTCCATTTTCAAAGAAAACTTGAGTCATACAACCGTAATCATCATCCGCCATATAACATTCAAATCGAGAACGGTGGTAAAAGTTTACATACTTCATATTTACTTTTTGTTGAGCCAATAATGAATCGTTTAAATCATAAACTTGTATATGATTAAACCCTTGAGAATCTTCAATAAGAATATATAACAAATCCCCTATAATTTCAAAATCCAATGCATTTACTCCCGGAGCTTTCACAACAGGATTTCCTATATTGTCTTTTGAAACTCGGACCTTCGAAGTATCAATGGGGTGTAATTTAATTTCCAGCCAAAGCTCTCGATTCTTATTAAATCTGGCTTTTTTCACTTTATATTTACGTTCCAAATATTCCGGATGATTAAATTGCAGCACCAACGGAAGATCTCGAGTTGATGTTGCAATAGTAAAATAACCACTTGAGTTGGTTGTAATACTACGTTTATCAGGTAATGTAACCGTAGCGTCTTTTAACGGCATTCGCGTTTGATCATCTTCAATGATCCCGCTAATCGTATACGTTTGGGATAACGAAATACTTGCAATTCCCAATAAGATTGAGAATATGAATACTTTGCTTTTCATATGCACTATTTTTGGTTTTAATAATTTATATAACAAATATTTTAAGCAACAGTTGGCATCCTCTTTTAGAAAAACTATATTATAATGAATATTTCAAAAAATATTTTTATAAAACCCTTGATTATCATGATCTTTATTTTTTGTTTTTTCTAAGCTGCGGAGCAGAAACTATTCTAAATACTCAAAAGAAGAGAACAACAGTGGCACCCGGAGTAGGGTAGAGGGGAAGATGTTATACAAATCGATTTTGTGATAAAATTACATTTATGCGAGGATTCAATTTTCAACAAATTAATACCATTAAATTCAAATTATTTTCATACAATGATTTCTTATTTTGAATTCCGATGCTTTATGAAATACGTTATTACAGATTCATCCAACTTATCAACATTTCTTAGTTAAAAATCGCTTGCTTTTAAATAGAAATAGTTGCAAGGTTATTTGTATTTTTGTAGATTGATTTGATGTACTTTAAAAGCAAGAAAATAATGAGCAAATTGGGAAAAAGCAAAAATAAATCTAACTCAAAAGCAACAACTAATGGTCATTCCGGATCAACATGGTCATCCTGTATGGTGTTTATAAAAAGCAATCGTTTTCGAAAAATCCGAGGTGTTTTTTATATTTTGCTTTCATTATTTTTGTTTGTAATATTTGTTTCCTATCTTTTTCATTGGAAAGAAGATGAAACTCTTGTTTTAGGCTCCGATTCCGATATCCCCATTCAAAATATAGGTGGCACCATCGGAGCAAATTTAGGTCATTTCTTTATACGTAATCTATTTGGTATTACGTCTTTTGGACTTGTATTTCTACTTTTTATATACGGTTTTCGATTGTTGTCTGTAAAAATACTTCCTTTCTGGAAAACATTTTGGATGACGACTTTTTGGATTATATGGGGAGCCATTTTTTTAGGATATCTTAATTCCTTTTTTAATAATTCCGGATTTCAGATGCTTGCAGGTTCATTTGGGATTTATGTTTCTGAAGGATTTAATAATTTAACAGGTAAAGTGGGAACAGCCTTACTTGCTATTTTTACCATGATTTTGTATTTGGTGTTTGCTCATAATTTGCATTTTAAAATGCCTAAATTTGATTTTCCGAAAAGAAAAGAAAAAGGTGTCAATGCGAAAAAGAATAAAGAGGTGGTTCCAATTGATTCTATAACAGATGATAAAGATCATGATGCTTTGTATGAAGAGGAAGACCTGACTGAGGATGAGAGAGAACAAGCATTGCATATTGAAGTAAAACCTAAAAAAGAATCTATTCTCGACGAGGAGTTTGAAATAGACGATCAATATACAAAAAAAGAAAGGGGAGAAGTCGGTTTTGAGGTGAATGCCCCCGTTCCCTTATCACAAAAACCTCCGGAAGATTTTCAAGAAGAAAACGCGGAAGAAGATTCTGATTGTGAGGAAAAAGAGATGCGTCATTATGGAATTGACGAACCGTACGATCCTAGGAAAGATTTGAGTGACTTCAAGTCTCCAAGCGTAGACATGCTTATAAACTATGAGTTGAAAAATGTAGAAGTTACACATGAAGAACTTATTGCAAATAAGAATAAGATTGTGGAAACGTTGAAAAACTATTCTATCGAC
This sequence comes from uncultured Bacteroidaceae bacterium, assembly GCA_964474745.1. Taxonomy (GTDB): domain Bacteria; phylum Bacteroidota; class Bacteroidia; order Bacteroidales; family P3; genus HGM05376. Next base: position 2,795 of record CAYYUE010000136.1, read on the forward strand.
ATTGTAAAAATCGTAGCATCGCCGGGGCCTACTGTTACTCTTTATGAAATAGTTCCCGCACCGGGTATTCGTATTTCCAAAATAAAAAATTTAGAAGATGATATTGCTTTAAGCCTATCGGCATTGGGCATTCGTATTATAGCTCCGATTCCCGGAAAAGGTACTATTGGGATAGAGGTTCCAAACGCCCACCCCCAAATCGTTTCGATGCGAACGATGTTGACATCTGAAAAATTTCTTAGTAATAAATTTGAATTGCCTATTGCTATAGGTAAAACCATCTCCAACGAACCCTATGTGGCAGACTTGGCAAAAATGCCCCATTTATTGATGGCAGGAGCTACGGGGCAAGGAAAATCTGTCGGATTAAATGCGATTATAGCTTCATTACTTTATAAAAAACATCCGGCCGAATTGAAATTCATTATGGTCGATCCCAAAAAAGTAGAACTTTCCTTATACAATAAAATAGAACGGCATTATTTGGCAAAATTACCCGATAGTGAAGAAGCCATTATTACCGATACCCGGAAAGTAGTGCGTACATTGAATTCGCTCTGTATTGAAATGGATAATCGTTACGATTTGTTGAAAACGGCCCAAGTAAAAAATATTAAGGAATACAATCCGAAATTTATTTCTCGTCGACTAAACCCCGAGCAAGGGCATCGTTATCTCCCTTATATTGTGGTTGTCGTTGATGAGTTTGCCGATTTAATTATGACGGCGGGTAAAGAAGTGGAATTGCCCATAGCGCGGATTGCTCAGCTGGCACGTGCCGTTGGAATACACCTCATTATCGCAACACAGCGCCCTTCAGTAAATATTATCACCGGTACTATTAAAGCGAATTTTCCTGCGCGGATTGCTTTTCGAGTAACCTCTAAAATAGATTCCAGAACGATTTTAGACACAGGAGGAGCCGACCAATTGATCGGCCGGGGAGATATGTTGCTTTCCTCAGGAAGCGAAATCGTACGTCTGCAATGTGCATTGATTGATACCGAGGAAATTGAACAAGTTGCCGAATATATTGGAAGCCAGCGAGGATATTCCGAGTGCTTCCTGTTGCCCGAATATTTGGATGAGGATGCAGAACCCAGTAAAGAATTTGATCCGAAACAAAAAGATGATTATTTTGAAGAAGCAGCTCGCCTGGTAGTAGCTTCTCAGCACGGTTCAACTTCTTTGCTGCAACGTAAACTGCAACTGGGCTACAATCGTGCAGGCCGTATTATTGACCAATTGGAAGCAGCCGGTATTGTGGGACCCTTCGAAGGAAGTAAAGCGCGTGATGTACTTATTAAAACGGAAGTGGAATTAATAGAGCATTTGAGAAATATTAACTCTTAAACTTTATTTTGATGAAAACCATTCCGAATTTTCTACATCCCGATATTGAACAATATGCCGAGAACCATACTTCTCCCGAATTGGACGAATTGCAGAGGCTTAACCGTTGGACACATCTGAAAATGCCGCGCCCCAGAATGCTGAGCGGAGCCTATCAAGGGAAATTACTCGAAATGATCAGTTGTATGGTACAGCCCAAATACGTTTTGGAAATAGGAACTTACGTCGGCTATTCCGCTATCTGTTTAGCAAAAGGATTGCAACCTGATGGAAAATTATATACGTTGGAGGCCGACGAAGAATTGGAGGATATTATTGTTGATTCTATTCATAGAGCAGGCCTTTCCCAACAAATACAACTATGTATAGGAAATGCATTGGATATATTGCCTACGCTTTCAGTCCCTTTTGATATCGCTTTTATAGATGCCGATAAAATCAATTATTTAAATTACTATGAATTCGTTCTTCCATTAATGCGAAAAGGAGGAATCATCTTGTTTGACAATATATTATGGAGCGGAAAAGTATTGTACGAGCCTCACAAAGGAGACAAAGAGACTCTCGTATTAAAAGAATTAAATGAAAAAATACAGACCGATACTCGGGTTGAAAATATCCTGTTGCCTATTCGAGACGGTTTGATGCTATGCAGAAAAAAATAATTCTTTGGCAACATGGGATTGTGACAAAAAATAGTTGACAAAACTGCTTTAAAGCACTGATATATAATAAAATTAATTACCTTAGTTGAAAACGTTTTCAATTAAGGTAATTTTTTATGTAAAAAACAGGTAGAAAAACACGCTGTTGGGGCTGTGCCCGTTTGGATGTAATCAAATGGGGGAAAGAACGCTTTTATTGTAAAAATTACGGATTATTATTCATCGCAGAGAATACCGGAGTTAGCCGTAAAAATGAACTAATTTGGTTTAAGAAATGGATTCTTCATAGACAAACACTAAAGTACATTTCAAAAGAAAGTAGTTATAGAGAACCTACTCTACGTTATAAATTTGAATACTATTTGAAAAATTATCCTTAATGGAGTATTCCAGAGTCACGGATAGTAAATTTGGTTTTAGATGGCACCTATTTTCATAACAAAATATGCTTTTTATTTAACCGAGAGAACACACTCCATAACACTCTATTATATCGTACCACATCAGTAGAATATGCCGAAGAGATCTACAAAGATCTAATAAATATAATTGGGGTATTATTATAGAAAGTGCCAAGCTGTGATGGACATAAAGCTATATTAAGTGCAATAAAATAGGCAAATATATGGGTTAAGCAATATAATTCAGAATATAAAACCCATTACTATTCAATGCTGTTTAGTGCGTATTCAGCGGAGTTGCTTAAATTACATAAAGGAGGATCATAAAAGAGAGGAAGGCCAGCGATTACGCAGAATAATTATGACTGTATGCAAGATAGATACAGACAATAAGAAAGAGTTATTTATAGAAGAGTTTAATAGTTGGTTTACAGATACTCGGCAATATGTAACCCATCAGAGTTATAGTGTCGATAGTAAAAGATAGTGGCGCACACATAAATCATTATATAGTGCGTATAATACCATAAAGCGAGTATTACCCAATATGTTCAGGTATTTAGAAAACCCTAAAATACCATCAACGACAAACTCTCTGGAGAGCTATTTTTGTCATCTTAAAGGTGATACTGCTATACACACGGGATTATCTGAAAACATTTTAAATGTTTTCTTAGATGGTATCTGTGGTTTAAAAATAATGATAACCAATAGTTTTTTTAGACATATTTGATTACCGGTAAATATGAAAAGGGAGGGATTTTTCGCTTCCTTTTACCGTATAATCATAATGCCTATTTCTGAGAAGTTACTCCTCTGCAGTGCTTGGTTCCTCTTCAGCATTACGATACAAAAATATATTATGATTTTTTTTAATCACCAACTATTTTTTGCCACATTATTGCATTTTTTATTATCCGTTATTTATAGATGAACTCTGTATGAAAAGGATGTTGCAACTGGAAAATCCTTTTTTTTGTTA
>CAYYUE010000137.1:0-6167 GCA_964474745.1 uncultured Bacteroidaceae bacterium
TAAACACAATGGTTTACAAATCATTATAAGATTTTCTAAATCAATATGTTTTACTTTTATGTAGTTGTCACGACTATGCAAACAATACATTGATAACTACATACTTGAATTTAGCAAAAATATTCTATTTCGATGTGTTTTATACTATAACAATAGTGTATTATTCGAGTATATAGAAGAATTAAAATTCAACGAATGCACATTCCGAAAGTTTTTTGTACCTTTGCATAAACATTTTTGGATAGCAATTATCTTAATGTATGCGTATAGCTTTATAAACATACTTAAAAAAATAGAAACTTTTGCATGCAATATGTAGTACATTGGTATCCTATAGATCCATGATTTATATATTCGTTATTTAAACATTTCATACTTGATAAAATAATAAAATGAAAATAGCAATTGTTGGAGCGACCGGATTGGTCGGCGGTATGGTGCTAAAAGTTTTGGAAGAACGAGGATTTTCTAACTGTGAAATCATACCTACAGCATCATCTAAATCGGTAGGGAAGCCAATACCATTTTCGGGAAAAACGTATACCGTTGTTTCTATAGCTGATGCAATTACTCAAAAACCCGACTTCGCAATTTTTTCTGCAGGCGCACATATCTCAAAAGAGTATGCTCCTTTATTTGCAAACTTAGGAACTATTGTTATAGACAATTCCTCTGCATGGCGAAAAATTCCGGAAATACCTTTAGTGGTACCGGAGATCAATATTGATATGGTAACAAAAAATGACCGTATCATAGCAAATCCGAATTGTTCAACCATACAAATGGTACTAGCAGTTTCGGGTCTGCACAAGCAATATAAAATAAAACGTTTGGTTATTTCGACATATCAAAGTGTTACAGGAACGGGGATGAAAGCTATTCAGCAATTAGAAGCGGAAGAACAAGGTATAGATTCTGAAAAAACATACCCCTACCCTATTCATAGAAATTTATTTCCTCATGGAGGTGATTTTTTAGAAAACGGATATACTACAGAAGAACAAAAATTAGTTGACGAAACTCGTAAAATATTGCGAGATGAAACGATCGCCATTACAGCAACAGTAGTTCGAGTTCCTGTTCTAGGAGGGCATTCTGAAGCCGTAAATATCGAATTTGAAAATGAATATGAACTTTCCGATGCTATTGATATCATAGGGAAAACACCAGGTGTTGCGCTTTGCAACAATTGCTCCCAGAATCTATATCCGATGCCTATATATACCGAAGGTAAGGACGAAGTTTTTGTGGGGAGAATACGACGCGACTTTTCGCAGCCGAAAACTCTAAACTTATGGATTGTTTCCGACAACTTACGCAAAGGTGCGGCAACTAACGCGGTAGAAATTCTAGAATTTTTAACAATTAACCGACACATATAAACTTATAAAAAAATGATAATGAAACCCAAAATGATATCTCCTTCCTTACTATCTGCCGATTTCGGCAATTTACAACGTGATATTGAAATGATAAATGAAAGTGATGCGGACTGGTTTCATGTAGATGTCATGGATGGAGTATTTGTACCCAATATTTCATTTGGGCAACCTGTTATTAAACATATAAAAAAACATGCAAAAAAGCCTCTTGACGTACATTTAATGATTGTTGATCCAGGACGCTATATAGAATCATTCAAGCAGGTTGGAGCTGATATTCTAACTGTACACTATGAAGCTTGTACACATTTGCATCGCACAATTTCAGCCATAAAAGAAATGGAAATGCAAGCCGGGGTAGTTTTGAATCCGCATACTCCTATTGCAATACTAGAAGACATCATACAGGATTGTGATTTAATATTACTGATGTCTGTAAATCCGGGATTTGGGGGGCAAAAATTTATTGAAAATACATATTATAAGATAGAACAGTTAGTATCGTTGCGCGAACGTAAAAATCCTTCTTGTCTTATCGAAATTGACGGTGGAGTTGACGTGAGCAATGCAAAAAAACTATACAAAATGGGTGCCGATATATTGGTTGCCGGTAGTGCAGTTTTCGGATCTAAAAATCCTAAAGAAGCCATTTGTATGATTAAAGACGAATAGGTATAACATAAAAAAAACAACTTTTATATGTTATATTAATTTATACATATTAATAAGTAGCCCATTTAAAAGACTACTTTAATGAAATACGCTGTGTGGACATCCCCCGCAGCGTATTTTATTAAAAAACCAATGTATATATATGATTGCAAAAAAATGTTTTTTTCACAATTCAAACAAGATCAAAGTATTATTTGTTTTGCATAATAAATTATAGAGTCGTCAAAAAAATTGCATATCAATTATTTTTTTTGTATCTTTGCATTCAAATATTGTAATAGAAATACATAAACATGTCACTTTTATAATACGTATATCGTTGAAATATAAGCATTTGAATTATTTCATTGAATGAAAAATAATGAGTTAGTAATTTGCTTTTTAAATGTTTATGCAACTACATAAAAAAAGTGTTATTATTTGGCTTGAAACAAGAGATTTAGTGTAGAAAAAAAGAAAAACTTAGTGATATATGCGATTCAAAAGATATAAAATACTATATTTTGTTTTTTTATTGTTGCTGTGTAAAAACAACGGTGTTTTTGCACAACAACAATTACCTTCCATCGTACAAGATTACCGTAGCAACTTACGCATCGTGCGCGTAGCAGGAAGCTCATTTGAATTTAATTTAACTTTGGACACATTGGTAAATGCATATTCTTATGAAGTAAAAGAAGTGGATACCACCACTTTACCTATACCCACCTTACTAGCAGATAATTTTACTATTACTACCACACCCACCGTATTGAACGCGAATCAGGTAGTGCTGCACGTATCCGTTGATCCGGGTTTGACTCCTGCAGGTAATTACTGTTTCGGAGTCTATGTTATTGATCGTAGTGGTATATGTGCCTCCGATATTTCAATATTTAATGTAACCCTAATCACTCCTCCTCCAAGAATCGCATACGACCCAACCGGTGGTCGTTACGATACTTTATATGTATCACATGACAGTATTGGCATATGCCATAATACAGCCACTTCTTCCGGTTATGAGTTGCCTTTGAAAATTGATGCTCATTCAAATTTGCAAAGTATTTTTGAAGCACAATCGGTTTATTCATACTCATGGAGAGCAACATCGAATTCACCGCTTATTAGTGGTTTGCGAGGTTCAGGATTTCAACGTACACAACCAGGCGTAGCCAGTCCAAAGTTAAATATTCAAGATACATTAATAACGGCACCTAAAGATTTTCATGGTGTAATTACATATCAAATACAAGCGGCATATAAATACCGTCCAGGATCTCTTGATTCTCTATTAATGCCTCCATACACTTACACTGTAATTATCGCACCAGACGTAAATCGTCGACTTTCCGTAGCGTCGAATGCAGATTCGGTTTGTGTAGGTTCTCCATTTACATTAACGTTTAGCGATATTACAGGAATCCCGTTTGGAAATGGATTCGGAATTCGTTTATATGCGACATCCGGAGAAACTATAGATACATTTTTAACTTCCTCCACGTTCACTCACACTCCAATGAATAGCATGGACATAGCATTTACCTATTACATCTATGATTCATTGACGCAATGTGAAGGTCCTCGCCGTATGTTCGTACAAAAGGTAAATCCCACCACCATTGTTAATATTTCTGGTGGCACCAACTATGTTTTCGATAGTATTCGAGGAGACAGTATATTCTTTTCACTTACAGAATGCCCAGGCTCTCGTTTAATCATAAATCCAGCTACTTTCGTACAAGGATCTGGAAGTACATCTAACTTTGAGTGGAACTGGACTTCAAACATGCTAACTGGAGTTACATACCATGATACAATTCAACCGATGCAAGGAATCATTGGATTTAATAGTGCAACAGGTACATATACTAACATACAACCTGCGGGTAATTCCGCTATTCATTATTTGGATCGTGATAATACTATGCCTAACAATGATCAAACTCTTACACAAACATATACTATATATACTTCACAATTGTCCGCCTCTTCTTCGAATACTACTTCTACCAATCTACAGGCATGTTCTATTATACATACAAATACGGGAACTGGAATACAAACGCTTCGTGACGCAACCATCATTGTAAATGTGCGTATAAAACCAAAACCAGGTTTACAGCTACGCTTTAGTACAAACTAATTTATGTATAATCCATTTATAAAAAACATTGTAGAAATAAATATAAAAGTAAGTATAACTCTTTAAATAAGAAAGGAGATGAGAGCGAAACAAAAAATGAAAAACAAATCTAATGATCACCAGTAAAAAATGGATGTCATAAAAAAAATGAAAACGTAATGAATGAAGAGTAAAAGTAACGAATTTATTAATTAATAAAACACAATATGAAAATTAAAAGTAAAACAAGTTTTCGACAATGTTATAAGGGCATCGCGTTATTAGCTTTGCTTATAACAGGACTAAAATTCACGTATGCGCAAAACGGTACAGCTGATGCCAATTGTGCTGGAAATGTGTTCTCTATTACAAAAACAGTTGAGCAATTGACTGATGTAGCGGGCACGCCGATTACTGTTAAATGGACTAATGGAGTAGTTGATGGTGATACATATTACACTGTTGCTGCTACAGGCGGGACGCTTACAAGTATTAACAATACATGTCCTCCAAGTAATGTCGCAATAGGTGGCAATATAAATGTTATCTCTGGAGCCAATGGAAGCATAACAACCAGTACGGCTTCTACAATTACAATAAAAGCAATCAATCCGGTATCCAGTGGAGATAAATTGTATTTAGGTATTTATACAAAAAGTCTTACTACTAGTTGTTATTCCGATGTATTTTATATCGAAATAACAGTAATTGATAACATTTATGCAACAATTACTCCTTTTGGAGGAAATAGTACTGCTGAATACATTTGTAGCGGAAATACTACTACCACAAATATTGGATTGACGATATGTAATGTTCCTTCTGGTATTACAAACGGTACGTTGCATTATAAAGTACAGGCAAATGTAACTGGTGCAATTTCCGGTATGAGTGTAAATGGTACTCCATTAGTAAGTGGCGCTCCATCTGCAGAACAAACCTCAACAAATAATACAATAACAATCGGTACCCAAACACTTATTAACGCAAATACTGATGTAGCCGGTTCTGTTGTCTATTCCATAGTTCAGAATACCGGAACATTGGGAGATAATTTCTATTATACATATAAAAATGCTGACGGAGATTCAGTGAGCGTTCCTGTATTATTTGCCACTGCAACGGATAATTGCGGTACAGCTCCTGCTGTAACAGGTAATGAATTCACAGTATATGTAGCTCCTACATTTGTTGTTACTCCTGTGGCTTATGCAAGTGATGCTGATCGTACAAATAACGGTGCTACTACTACTACTTTCTGTCAAGGTACAACGGCTTATTTAAAAGCGTTAACTACTACTACACAAGGAACTACAACATGGACTTGGAATGGAGCAGGTACTGATGGAACAACTGTTATGTCTTCTACATCTATAGTAAATCCAAATGCAGGTCCATTAACAGAAGTCGGTAACTTAGCATACATATACTCTGTAACAGGAACATGGAATGATAACAGTAGTAATTATATAGGAGGTTGTCCTATTACAACAACAACCCCTCTAACACTAACTGTTAACCCGGCTCCTCGTGTACTTGTAACTTTAGATGGATCATATATGGATTCTATTACCTATCAAGGGTTAGTATGCCCCGGTACCCTTATCAAAATTGCAACTGGAAATACAGCAGGATCATTAGAAAGTGACGGTATTATTATCAATGGTAATGGCGCAAATTTCTACTATACAATAGGATTTAGTGATGCTACATTAAAAGCATATGCTGTATGGAGAAGTACTTTAGCTGCAAATCCAGGTGCATTACCAATTGCTCATTATTTAGATAATGGAGGAACTAACAATGGAGTAATTATGTACAATATTCAAACTCAAACAACTGCATTGGGTGGAGGAATACCAGGTACAAATGAATGTGCATTAGTCGATAGTTCTAACAATCTAGTAAAAGACGGTATTGTAAAAGTAAAATATAATGTAGCTCCAAGACCTACATTTACTTTAACCGCTGATTAAGAATTTACGACAAATCAACTCTAACAAAAAAAG
>CAYYUE010000138.1:0-6026 GCA_964474745.1 uncultured Bacteroidaceae bacterium
TATAAAATCTATTTACTTATTGGGAATAAACAGCTTACATCAATCTATCACTTTTAATAACTTTTCAACATTTACCATTCATTCCGAAACAGATTTTTTCATTTTAAGAATCCTACTATCACCAAATATAAAACTATTCCTATTTCGTTTTCAATTTCACAATTTTATTGTATTGATTTTGGTAATTTTTTAATGTAAAACATCTACTAAAGTAATTACAATAAAGCCTATGATAGATCGTTTTTAGTAAAAAATGTTTTATGGCAATAAAAAGACACTTATTTTTCCTATTGGTTCTGTTACAAATTAATTCGGTAAGTTTTTCTCAAAAATATTACTCCAACAATAAAAAAGCTGTTGATCAATTCAATAAGTCTATGACATTATGGTATCAATCAAAAGTACCTCAAGCTATTAAAAGTTTTGAAAAAACGTTGGAGATAGAACCTAATTTTATCGAAGCTCATCTTATTTTAGGAGATATTTATTTAGACAATAAAAAAATAAATTCTGCCAAAATACATTATCAACAAGCTGCAACTATCGACAGTAGTTTTTTCCCAAAAGCATGGTATTGGCTGGGAGCCCTCGAGATGAACGATAATCAATTCAAGTCGGCAAAAGCATATTTCGAAACATTTCTTCGTTTTAATAAAGAGGATGCAGAGTACCAAGCCATTGCGGAACGAGCTATTGAAGAAGCCGTTTTTAGAGATTATGCTACCGAAAATCCGGTTCCTTTTTTACCTCAAAATATGGGTGCAAATATCAATTCGGAGCACAGTGAATACCTCCCGACGCTTACGGCTGATGAACAAACACTTATTATTACACGTCGCGAGCCTCGAAAAAAAACGACCACAGCCTACACGCCTGAAGAAGAGGATTTCTATATTTCTACAAAAGTAAACGACGAATGGACAAAGGCTGTTCGAATGCCAGAGCCTTTAAACTCAAATGGGAATGAAGGAGCTCAATGTATTTCTCAGGATGGACGTTTCATTATTTTCACTATCTGCGACCGAGAGGATGGGATGGGTAGTTGTGACTTGTATTGGTCGAAAAAAGAAGGTGAAAAATGGTCGAAACCTCGAAACATGGGAAGTAATGTCAATAGTTCCGCATGGGATTCGCAACCCTCTTTTTCCATCGATGGAAAAACATTATATTTCACGAGTAACCGCCCGGGAGGAAAAGGAGGCCGAGACTTATGGAAAACAACATTGCAAGAGAATGGCAATTGGTCAAAGGCTATTAATTTAGGTGACAGCATAAATACTCCTAAAGATGAAGTAAGCCCATTTATTCATTACGATGATCAAACGTTATACTTTGCATCGAACGGACATATCGGAATGGGAGGATACGACATTTTTTACAGTCGAAAAATTGATGAAGAGACATGGAGTACGCCTATTAATATTGGATATCCAATAAACACTTCTGAGGATGATATGAATCTAATTATAGGAGCAAACGGGAAAACAGCTATATTTTCAACTGACAAATTAGGTGGATACGGAAAACAAGATTTGTATACTTTTGAATTGTATGAGGAAGCTCGGCCTATGGCTACTACATATATGAAAGGGATTGTGTATGACGAAAAAACAGAACAACGTTTAGCGGCTGACTTTAAAGTTATTGACTTGGAGAATGAAAAAGAAATTACATCGGCAAAAGCCGATCCCATTACAGGATCATTTTTGTTAAGCTTACCGGTAAACAGGAACTACGCATTAAACGTTAGCATGGATGGGTATTTATTTTATTCAGACAATTTTGAACTCCTTTCCGGAACTCCGGATGAACCTTTTTTAAAGAATATTCCCATGAAACCGATTGCCATAGGTGAAAGTGTGGTTTTGAGAAACGTTTTTTTCGAAACCAACAAATATGATCTTAAAGAGGAATCTCAGGTTGAACTTACAAAACTTATTGATTTCATGAACACAAATCCAAGGTTTACAATTGAAATTAGCGGACATACCGACAACATCGGGAATAAGAACAATAATCAAATTCTTTCAGAATTTAGGGCAAAAGCTATTTATGATTTCTTAATTCATCACGGTATTAGTGCATCCCGACTTTCCTATATAGGGTACGGAGAGGCACAGCCGATAGATACCAACGACACAGATCAAGGCAGAGCCAATAATCGCCGATCGGAATTCAAAATAAAAAGTTTATAAAGCATGTAATAACATGCTATCAAAAAACACGGTTATGAAGCAAATGTATACCTATAAATACCCGCGGCCTGCACTTACTGCAGATTGTGTTATTTTCACACTTGATAAAGATGAAATATTATTAATTCGACGTAAAAATGAACCGTACAAAAATTGTTGGGCATTTCCCGGTGGATTTATGGAGATGAATGAAACATTAGAAGCATGTGCCCGTCGAGAATTGAAAGAGGAAACTCATATAGAGGTGAAGGATCTTTTTGAAATAGGATCTTTTTCCTCTGTAGAACGAGATCCGCGTGGGCGGGTCATAACGGTGGCTTATTATGGTTTTTCTGATAAAAAAAAGACAAAAATGAAAGCTCTTGACGATGCAGCAGAGGTGGCATGGCATAAGCTTTCGGATTTACCTCCATTGGCGTTTGACCATAAAGAGATATTAGAAAGAGCACTCCGTTTATTGTCTATCTATTCTATAAAATAACAGGTTACATATTCTTTATGTAAGGCAAGCTTCGTTTTGTGAATAAAATCCAATTTGCATGTATTCTCATATCATCATTACATATACCGAGCAAAAATAGAGTCGAATCCGAAGTATATGATATACTAAATTCAACGTAACGGTACATTACTCCATTGTAAAATTACCTTTATTTAGAAATGCTATCATGCACTTATTACTAAATAACAGCTTTCACAAACCTCATTACATGTTTACGAAAATGCTATTATTTATATGAATTTCTATATATCTAACCCCCTCATTTTACCAGATATACTATAAAAAAGATATTCCATATTAGAAAAAAAACGTATCTTTGCAAAATATTTTTTTATATAATATAACCAATTAGTAATTAAATAAATACCTTTAGAATGAAACCTTCACATATCGAACACATAGGTATTGCAGTGCCTAATTTAGAGGAAGCAGTCCGTTACTGGGAAGATGTAATGGGATTAACGTGTTATAGTATCGAAGAAGTAACAGATCAAAAAGTAAAAACTGCATTTTTCCAAATTGGAGAAGTAAAAATAGAGCTTCTGGAAGCAACGAGTCCAGACAGTACCATTGCTAAGTTTATAGAAAGTAATGGAGGTAAAGGAGGTATGCACCATATTGCATTCGCTGTAAGCGATACGAACAAAGCATTGGAAGAGGTTGAGTCGAAAGGCATCCGCTTGATTGACAAAACATCCAGAAAAGGTGCAGAGGGTTTGCATATAGGTTTTTTACACCCCAAGTCAACATTGGGAATATTAACCGAATTCTGTTCTAAATAACAATTTTGTAAAACAATCACATATATTATATCCATTATGGCATTTGAAGAAAAAATTAAAAAACTTCTCGACAAAAGAGTTGAAGCAAAATTAGGAGGCGGACAAAAACGTATTGACGCTCAACATGAAAAAGGAAAACTCACTGCTCGAGAACGTATTGAGTTATTATTAGATGAAGGATCCTTTGAAGAATTCGATATGTTTGTAACACATCGTTGTACAAACTTTGATATGCAAAAACAATCGTTTTTAGGAGATGGAGTAGTTACCGGTTATGGTACTATCAATGGTCGTTTAGTATATGTTTTTGCTCAAGATTTTACAGTTTTTGCGGGTTCATTATCGGAAACAATGTCCCAAAAAATATGTAAAATCATGGATCAAGCCATGAAAGTAGGTGCTCCTGTTATCGGATTAAACGATTCCGGAGGGGCTCGTATTCAAGAAGGCTGTAGTTCCCTAGCCGGTTTTGCTGAAATATTCGAACGTAATATTCTAGCTTCGGGAGTTATTCCCCAAATATCTGCTATTTTTGGACCATGTGCAGGAGGCGCGGTATATTCACCTGCTCTTACTGACTTTATCATGATGTCCAAAGAAAATAGCTATATGTTTTTAACAGGACCGAAAGTGGTAAAAACTGTTACGGGAGAGGATGTTACCGAAGAAAAACTAGGTGGAGCCATTGTGCATGCCACGAAATCTGGGGTAGCTCATTTTGTTGGCGATACAGAACAGGATGTTTTGAATATGATTCGTAAGTTAATGGGATACCTACCTTCGAATAATTTTGAAGAACCGCCTTATGTGCCCACAAATGATCCTATCAACCGTTTAGAAGATAGCTTAAACAGTATTATCCCAGAAAATCCAAATAAACCTTATGATGTAAAAGAAGTAATCAACGCCATTGTGGATGATGGTGAGTTTATGGAAGTTCATGCACGTTTTGCGCAAAATTTGGTTGTAGGATTTGCTCGTTTTAACGGTATGTCCGTGGGTATTGTCGCCAATCAGCCTTGTAGCATGGCCGGAGTATTAGACATCAATGCATCCCGAAAAGGAGGCCGTTTTGTCCGTTTCTGCGATGCTTTCAATATTCCTATTGTAACGCTTGTAGATGTTCCCGGTTTCTTACCCGGTACAGGTCAAGAATATGGTGGTGTTATTGTTCATGGAGCCAAATTCTTGTTCGCATACGGAGAAGCCACCGTACCGAAAGTAACCGTTACATTACGCAAATCATACGGAGGTGCTCATATCGTAATGAGTTGTAAACAACTTCGAGGCGATATTAACTATGCATGGCCCACAGCTCAAATTGCCGTAATGGGTGCCAGCGGTGCCACTGAAGTACTTTACGGACGCCAATTGAAGGAAATTACAGACCCTGAAGAAAAAGCGAAGTTTATTTTGGAAAAAGAAACGGAATATAACAATCAATTTGCGAATCCATATAATGCCGCTAAATACGGTTATATAGATGACGTTATTGAACCCCGTAATACACGTTTCCGTGTTATACGTGCATTGCAAGCACTATCCACTAAAAAAGATAGTAATCCTCCTAAAAAACATACCAATATCCCATTATAAAAGCGCATTTGCTTTATTTAATTCAATATAAAGATAATAATGAAAAGAAAAAGAAAAATCATTTTAGTCGGAATTATGGGGTTGTGTATGACAGGAATGACTGTTTTTGCTCAGTCGAATAAAAATCGTAGTCCTGAAAACCGGCATACAAATACAACATTCCCTGATTCGGCAAAGTGTTGTCATAAAGAAATATTGTCAACAGAACAAACTTCTATTATTCCTCAATTTGTCGCATTTAACGTTAATACTAAATCATTTGCTGTTATCAACGTCGTAGATAATACCATTGATATGATCGTTAACAAAAGTGATACAATGGAGCGGGTTTGTCGCCATGAAGTTGATCATGTAGCGGGTCGTCATGACCTAGATCTTGTTTACCGCCCTAAAAGTATTGCGGTATATGGAAATCAGGTGGTCTTTTTAGCAGCGAATCGCGACAGTTCTTATATTGGGGTATTGAGCTCTTGTGGAAAAGAAGTAAATCGAATTGCATTCAAAGGGTACACAGATGCTTTTAATTATAGTCCTTGCAGCGGACAATTTACTGTTATCGGCCAAAGTCAATTAGGGTACACTCTTTTGGTTTTTAATCAAGTAAAAGAAACTCAATTCAGTGAATTAACCATCGAGGATGGAATGCAAATGACTTATCGCAAGCCTAAGAAGGCTGAAGAAATTCAAGCCAGTGATCCTATCGGAGTGGGCTTAACAGTAGCTGCAATTTCCGTCGTATTTATTGTATTGTTATTTTTAGTTATCATTTTTACTCAATATGGGAAATTTTTAACGAAGCTTCAACACAAACGAGCTACTAAAATTGCAACTCAACATGCAACAACAGGAAAGGAAATTGTAAAAGTACCATCGCATGTTTCAGGTGAAGTATATGCAGCTATTGCCTCCGCTATTCATTTGTATAACGAAGAATTGCACGATGAAGAAAAT
>CAYYUE010000139.1:0-5971 GCA_964474745.1 uncultured Bacteroidaceae bacterium
TTTTTATTCGATAGCAAAAGAAAGGAAATTATGTTTAAAAAAGAAACGTATGTTATACGCAGAGAACAATTGCGTAAAGATGTAAAACATGGATTAATTCTTATTCAAGGAAATGGAGAATCCAGTTTTAATTATCCTTCCAATACCTATGCTTTTCGTCAAGATAGTACTTTTTTGTATTTCTTTGGTTTGCAGCGTGAAAATTTGATGGGCGTGTTGGATTGTGAAACTGGTGAGGATTGGATTTTTGCAAATGATTACGATATTGATGATATTATCTGGATGGGGAATTTGCCTAGCGTAAAAGAACTGGCAAACAGTGTAGGTGTAAAAAATAGTGCGCCAAAAGCTGGTTTGACTGGAATAATTAATAAAGCCATTGCCCAAGGCCGGAGTATTCATTATTTGCCTCCTTATCGTGCTGAAAATTTGAATCAAATGGGTTCTTTGTTAGGCATAAAAAAAGATTATGTCAATAGATATGCTTCGTTGGAATTGATTCATGCTTGTGTAAAACAACGTTCTGTAAAAAGTGAGGAAGAAATTATAGAGATAGAAAAGGCTATTGCAACAGCTTATGAAATGCATGTTACAGCTATGAAAATGGCTATGCCCGGACGTTATGAATATGAACTTGCAGGTATTATGGAGGGTATTGCATTGGCTCATGGCGGGCCCGTTTCGTTTCCGGTTATTATGACTGTAAACGGGCAAACCTTACACAATCATTACCATGGGAATGAATTGAAGATAGGACGTATGTTAGTGATGGATGCAGGTTGTGAAACATCAATGAATTATTGTAGTGATATTACGCGTTCTGTTCCTGTAGGCGGTAAATTCAATGCTCGACAGAAAGCAATTTATGAGATTGTATTATCAGCCAATATGGAAGCTATTCGTGCAACAAAACCCGGAATTACATACCAAGAAGTACATACAGCTTCAGCCCGTATATTGGCTCAGGGATACAAGGATTTGAATATATTGAAAGGTAATATAGACGATATTGTTGCGAATGGTGCTCATGCTTTGTTGATGCCTCATGGATTAGGACATATGATGGGACTCGACGTTCATGATATGGAAAACTATGGGGAAATTAATGTAGGATATGACAATGAAACGTCTCGTAGTGAACAATTCGGATTAGGATCCTTACGATTAGGGCGTAAACTACAACCCGGATTTGTAATGACTGATGAACCCGGATGCTATTTTATTCCGGCATTAATCGACAAATGGCGTAAAGAAGGCACGAATGCACAATTTATCAATTTCGATGTATTAGAAACGTATAAAGATTTCGGAGGAATCCGTATCGAAGATGATTTGTTAGTAACCGATACGGGCTGTCGAGTATTAGGAAAACCCATTCCGAAAACAATTGCAGAAATTGAAAACATCATGGCTCAGTAGCTGTTTATTTGAAAACGGAATGAAAGGACATGGCTATAAAGGCCATGTCCTTTTGTTTTTCCATGGATGTTTAAAAAAAATGGAAATGAATAAAATATTTACATTTTTAATAGAAGGAATAAAAATAATTATTTTAATATCCCTTATCCTTCATAGAAATATATTTTTAATCCATACTATAATTTCTATTAGAAAAAACGTACAATGTGTAATTGAAACATCCTCTTTTATTTTTTGTTCTATCATTTCCAAACCCTTTTAAAAGTACAAAATTATGGCAAAACCTTTATTTAAAGAATTTTTTGATAGCGAAAAAGCAGGAGGATTTATTTTGCTGGGGAGTGTTATTGTTTCATTATGTCTTGCAAATTCAGGTATAGGAGAATCTTATCAGAACTTTTGGAACATTACTGTTGCCGGACATTCATTAGTTCATATGGTTAATGAAGGGTTGATGACATTGTTTTTCTTACTTATCGGATTGGAATTGGAGCGAGAAATTTATGTGGGAGAACTGCGAAGGTTGCGGGATGCCTTATTACCTATTTTTGCAGGTATAGGAGGCATGTTGGTGCCTGCTATGTTATACTATTTGATTACGTTTAATTCACCATTTGCTTCGGGGATAGGAATTCCGATGGCTACCGATATTGCCTTTGCCGTAGGCATATTAGCTTTATTGGGAAATAGAGTTCCGAATATTATAAAAATATTTTTAATCGCATTAGCTGTTATTGATGATTTAGGCTCCATGCTGGTGATTGCATTCTTTTATACTGCAGAAATGAATTGGATCGCTTTAGGTATGGCTCTATTGATTTTTATATTGCTTTTGGTACTAAACAAATGTAATGTTCTTAATTTATTTCCTTACATTGTAGGAGGTATTATCATGTGGTTTTTTATGTTGAATTCGGGTGTACATCCTACACTAACAGGTGTATTATTGGCTTTTGCAGTTCCATTTCGAAAAAATCGAGAAAAGATTCCGTCTTTTCAATTACAACATTATCTTCATAAACCGGTTGCATTTTTGGTATTACCTTTATTTGCACTAGCCAATACGGCTATTGTTTTTCAACCATACTGGGTGGAAACTATTGTACAACCTGCTGGAATAGGTGCTTTTATAGGTTTATTAGCTGGAAAACCGTTTGGAATTTTGCTTTTTTGTTTACTAGCTGTAGGATTGAGAATTTGCTCTAAGCCTAAAGCTCTTACATGGAAGCATATTACAGGAATAGGATTTTTGGCAGGGATAGGGTTTACAATGTCTATATTTATTACCTTATTATCATTTGAAGATGAAATACTTATTTCAGGAACGAAGTTGGCTGTGTTGATAGCATCGGTATTATCAGGTATACTAGGATTAATTTGGTTACGGTTGGTGTTACACAAACGTACAGAGGAAGAGATAAAAAAAGATCATTTACTCATGTAAATGATCTTAGTGACTCCGCCAGGATTCAAACCTGGAACCTTCTGATCCGTAGTCAGATGCTCTATTCAATTGAGCCACGGAGCCATGTAATTTGTGACTGCAAAAGTACGAACATTTTTTTATATATCAAATTTTTTTGATTTTTTTTTTGATTTTTTGATTCAAGTTATTTATAATCAATTTTTTTGCATATCAAAATATTTTGAGATTTATTGTCAAAAATAAAGTATTCAACAAAAATAATAGTTCAAATGTAGGGAATTGGATTATGTTTCTATGATTCGAGATTATTTCTTTTTGTATAGATCGAATAACGAGGTGTTTTTTTCTATAGGGAAATATAAAGTATCTAGATTATAGTCTTGAAGTGTTGCTGTTTTTTTCAATAAAAGATAATTGTGTAGGGTGTCATCTATATCCAAACTAATGTATTTGTATCGGAAACAATAACCATGTAGTGACCAATTTTCCCACATATCGGGTGTAATACGAATTCTACTATGTTCAGGAATTTCGGGTAATAATATATGTAAATCGGTAAGCATTTCTTTATCGCGATTGAGTTTCCCAATATTAGTTATGGTCAAAGTAATTCCTATTGACAATGTAACGATTCCTAAAAAACAGACTCCTATTTGTACAAATCGATTGATATTTTCCAATCCTTTTTTCATTATGCTGTAGAATAGGATTCCTGCTGCAAGGCTGAGAAAAGGGTATGTAGTTAATATATAAAATCCGCTTTGTTTCATGCTAATCATAATAGGAAGAATTCCTGTAGAGGCAAGGGTTAAAAATATATAGCACCATAACATTAGATTCTTATTTTTTAATGGATACCATTTTTTTGCCCGCGCAAATCCAAAACCTATTATTAATAAAATAAATGTAGGAATTAGTTCAGTCAATGTACGTTTTAAGATGAAGAATCGGGAATCGACTGTTTGTACGTGAGAAATACTTCCCACAACTTGTTTGCTGATATAAATACACAGACTGTCAAAAGCTGTTGAAAAACAACAAAAAACAATGATACATGGTACCAAAAAACTAATAAGCAAAAATCCGGTATCCAATAAAGCCATGTACCCTTTACGATTACGGGTGAATACCCAATAAATTATTGGAAAAGCGAAAGGAAAAAGTGCTGGAAATCCTTTCGAAAGCCATGCTAAAGCCAATAAAATTCCGGAGAAAAAAAGATATGTAAAACGATATTTTTTTGTGGATTTAATTGCAAACCAAACGGAGAAAACAACAAATACGGACATCGTGTTTTCTAATATATTGTTTGTTGCTGCCCATGAAATAACTGGAATCAGCGTATAGAATAATAAAGGAATCCACGCAGTTTGCAACTTATTCCCGATCTCTTTCCATATAAGAACGATACCAATCGCTGTAAGGCCAATCATACCAACCGAATAAAGCTTGTCAATAAAAATGGAATGACCGAAGAGAGAATATAAACAGCTTTGGATACCTATTGCTAAGGGAGGATGTTCGTGAAATTCCGGAAATAAAGTTTCTGTAAAAGACGGATTCCAGAAAGTTCCTATACCGTTGGCCATATTATGAGATATTGTGGCATAGATAAGCCCATCCATAAAGATTCCTTCAGAAAGAAATGTAGGGCCTATTAGTATGCAGAACACTCCGATAACTAATAGGAAAAAAGGGAGTTGACTTTTGTTGGATTGGCTCATATTACATCATATTGAGATCACAAAATTACAAAAAATATACGTTTCTTTTTCAAAGCCAAAAAGAAGGGAAATTATTTTTTTTAAATGTTGTGAAGCCTGTACTATAGGCAAGGTCGTTTTTTATGACACGTAGTCTTTTGTGATAGTAAGATTATAAAATAATGTTATCTTTGTATCAAAAGTATTGAATATGGAAATAGTGTAATTATTTTATATTTAATACTTTATAAATTTGTTCTTGGAAATCAAATAATCAAGAACTCAATTCCAATATAATTCATTAAAAATATTATGATACGTAAATTAAGTCAGTTATATAAGCAACATCCTTTAGCTATTATTTTAAGTGTTGCATTTTTGGTGCGACTGGTTTCTGCTATTTTTGCAAAAGGTTATGGTATGCACGATGATCATTTTTTGATTATTGAAAATGCACGCTCATGGGCTAGTGGTGAGGGCGACAGCAGATGGAACGCTGTAATGCAAGGTCAGGATGTTTCACCTTCGGGGCATAGTCTGTTTTATCCTTTGTTGCACATGTTTTTGTTCAAAATAATATTGATGTTTGGAATTGAATCTCTTGATACACAAATGTATATAATTCGGGTTCTTCATGCACTTTTTTCTTTACTTACTGTGTATTGGGGGTATAAATTGGTATATAAAACAACAGTTAATGCGTTTGCATCCAATGCAACAGCATGGATTCTCGCTTTGTTGTGGTGTATGCCGTGGTTATCCGTTCGTAATTTGGTCGAAGTGGTTTGTATACCATTATTACTAGGTTCTACGTGGTTCTACTTAAAAGATGATATTGTAAAAACGCGTAATGTCATTATTTCCGCTTTGTTGATGGGAATAGCCTTTTCAATACGGTTTCAGGTCATTTTTTTTATAGGTGGTTTTGGATTGGCTTTACTTATTTATAAAAGATGGAAAGACGCAATGTTGTGGACGATTGTTTTATTGTGTGCTTTTGTGCTTACGCAACTACCTGATTTATTTATTTGGCATCGTCCTTTTGCCGAGATGCAGGAATATATCATTTATAATTTTACTCATTCGGGTGATTATCTTTCCGGATCCATATTCAAATACATAGGTGTTATTTTAGGTGTATTAGTGCCTCCGGTAAGTGTGTTGTTGTTGTTCGGATTTTTGTATGGTTTTAAACGACTATTTTTATTTCTTCCTGCATTTTGCTTTTTGCTTTTTCACAGTTTATTTCCAAATAAACAAGAACGATTTATTTTCCCTATTTTGCCTTCGGTAATTATATTAGGTGTTATAGGATTGTATGATTTTTATCGAAAATATCCAATGCAACACTATGTAATGAAAAAAGTATTACGAATATGTATGTACATTTCGATCGTATTGAATGTTCTTTTGCTAGTTCCTG
>CAYYUE010000140.1:0-5944 GCA_964474745.1 uncultured Bacteroidaceae bacterium
GATGGTTACGAGAGTATTGTACGGGATTTTCCATTGCCAAAATACCAAATTAGTATTATACATGGACAAATGAAACAAGTTGATAAAGACTATGAGATGAATCGTTTCAAAAATGGAATTACTCAAATCATGGTTTCGACAACTGTTATAGAAGTAGGTGTTGACGTTCCTAATGCATCGGTAATGATTATTGAAAATTCGGAACGTTTTGGATTATCTCAATTGCATCAATTAAGAGGTAGAGTTGGGAGAGGTGCGGAACAATCATATTGTATTTTAATGACCTCTAATAAACTTACTTCTGATGGCAAAGAACGTATAGCTACGATGGTGCGGACAAATGATGGTTTTCAGATAGCCGAAGCTGATTTGAAACTTAGAGGTCCCGGTGATTTGCAAGGTATACAACAAAGCGGCATTATGCAGTTAAAAATTGCCGATATTGTACATGATGAAGCTCTTATAAGAATAGCCAGAAATACAGTAAGAGATATTCTACATAGGGATTGCCATTTGGAAATGTCGGAACATGCAATTTTAAAAAATTACTTACGTAAAAAAAATGCGAGATATGATTGGAGTAAAATTTCATAATACAATAAAAAAGAGCAGTTTTTTGCTGCTCTTTTTTATCTTAGAATAATTCTATTTTCTTTTTTTACTTCCCTCGAAATTCATTGCTAACGAAATACGTATTGTATTTGCTAATGGACTGTTCTGAAGCGTTGTCGTAGGTATCAGATAAGAAACATCTAAAGTTAATACTTTGTATTTCACACTTCCTCCCAATGTTATGTATTGCCGCCCTCCTTTGTTTTCATGTTCAAAAAAGTATCCTGCGCGAACAGCGAACGTTTTGTTATACCAATACTCAGCTCCAACAGAAAGTTGGACTTCTTGAAGTTCTTCTTTAAATCCGTTTGGTGCATCATAAAATGATTGAATAGCACCTTGGAAAGAACTTACATCGGGATCATAACCGGCAATGATTTCGTCTCCATCTTTGATAGGAGGAGTCGGAACAAGTAATTTGTTAACATCCAATAAAATAGAAAAAGAGTTGTAGTCGTCTACATCCATCGTATAACGACCTCCCAAACGGAAATTTGCAGGTAAAAAATCCTTTTTATTATCATCATCAGAATAAGATATCTTGGAACCTAAATTGGTAATGGATAGACCTGCAGCCACTTGTCCTGGCATACCACCCAATTTTGTATTTGTTTGATAATATAAGCCTATATCGGCGGCGACAGCATATCCTGCACGAGTTGAAGATCCTGAAACATCTTGTCCTTGTGTTAAATCAGAACGAACATAACGACCACTGGCGCCAATAGAAAATTCATCGGATAATTTCATTGCATAGGTAACGTCAATTCCAAATTCATTGGGATTAAAAGTTCCAATTGAATTTCCTTCACCATCTGTAAATTCCATGCTTCCAAGTGAAAAATATGTAAGCGATGCTGCTATCGTGCTACGCTTATTTATACGTACATAGCCTGCCATATTCAAAAGATTCATATCGGTAGCTCCTAATTTTCGCAACCATGGGGTATATGATAATCCTAATCCTGTATTATCCTCGATAAAAGCAAATTTTGCATTATTCCAATGTGTAGAATATACGTCAGGTGTAGATGCAGCACCAACATCCCCCATACCACTGGCACGAGCATCAGGTGCAATCAATAAAATAGGCATTGCTGTAGGTATATAATTTCTCGAAATATCTTTACCTGCTATTTCATCCGTCGTTTGAGCATACAGTTGCATTGTTGATGTGAGTATGCTTACCATAAGTAAACTGGAGCCTAAAATCTTGAATTTTTTTTTCATTAATATTGAGTTATTTACTTAGTAAAATTCTTCAAACAGTGATTTATCGCTATAATTAACGCACTTATATTTTTTTTATTGTTCTCATGTATTTTTAGCTATGAAACATAATATATATACGTATATATGCATGAATAATAAAAATTGTTCAAAATAAAATTCTTTTACCCAAAAACAAGTTCGTAAATGGCTTTTTTTTGTATCTTTGCAGATAATTACTTACTATAGAGTTACAATAAATTATTGTAATATAATTGACTAAATAGAGATAGAATGCAATCAGAGAACGAAAAAATTATCAAAGTTGATATTGAGTCGCAGATGAAATCGGCTTATATTGATTATGCCATGTCTGTGATAGTATCACGTGCTTTACCTGATATTCGAGATGGGTTAAAACCTGTGCATCGTCGTATTTTATTTGCAATGAATGAAATGGGAATGCATTATAATAGTCCTTATAAAAAGTCGGCTAGAATTGTCGGTGAAGTATTAGGTAAGTATCACCCTCATGGAGATTCTTCTGTATATGAAGCAATGGTACGTATGGCCCAAAAATGGTCGATGCGATACATGCTTGTTGATGGACAAGGGAATTTTGGTTCTATTGACGGTGATGGAGCCGCTGCTATGCGTTATACGGAAGCTCGTTTGCAACAAATATCCAATGAAGTACTTGCTGATATAGATAAAGATACTGTTGATTTTCAAAATAATTTTGATGATTCATTAAAAGAGCCTACGGTACTACCTACTCGTATACCGGTTTCACTTATTAATGGAGCATCAGGTATTGCCGTAGGTATGGCAACCAATATGCCACCGCACAATTTGCGTGAAGTTCTTGACGGTATCATGGCTTATATTGATAATGAAAATATTACTATAGATGAGTTAATGAAGTACATTAAAGCTCCTGATTTCCCTAATGGGGGTATCATTTATGGCTATAATGGAGTAAAAGAAGCTTATGAAACGGGTAGGGGACGTATTGTATTGCGTGCTGAAACTACTATTGACTTAGATCATAAAGGACGTAATATTATTGTTGCACATGATGTACCTTATCAAGTAAATAAAGCAGAAATGATTAAACGCCAAGCGGCGTTGGTTAAGGATGGACGCATTGAAGGGATAACGAATATCCGTGATGAATCCGATAAAAGCGGTATCCGAGTTGTATATGAACTTCGTAATGATGTGGTACCCAATGTAATTTTAAATAAATTATATCAATATTCAGAACTTCAAACATCGTTTAGCGTGAATAACATTGCTCTTGTGAAAGGGCGTCCGATGTTGCTAGGATTAAAAGAAATTATATCCAATTTTGTGGATCATCGCATTGATGTGGTAACGCGTCGTACCAGATATGAATTAGCAAAGGCGGAAGAACGTGCTCATATTATACAAGGATTGTTAAAAGCACTGGATGTTATTGACGAAGTAATTGCTATCATTCGTGCTTCTGAAACAGTTGAAGAAGCACGTAATACATTAATGGAACGTTTTGATTTTACAGAAATTCAATCTCGTTATATTGTAGAAATGCGTTTACGTCAATTGGCAGGGATGGAACGTAAAAAACTACAAGATGAATATGATGAATTGTTACGTTTTATAGCTCGCTGTAAAGAAATTTTGGAAAATCACGACATTTTAATGGATGTAATTAAAAATGAATTAATAGCTGTTCGTGATAAATACGGAGATGAGCGTCGTTCAAGAATTGAATATGCAGCATCTAATTTTCGTATCGAAGATACCATTGCTGATGAAGATGTTGTAATTACAATTTCTCATTTAGGGTATGTAAAACGTACTCAATTAATTGAATACAGAACCCAAAATAGAGGAGGAGTAGGATCAAAAGGTAGTTCGGTTCGTAATGAAGATTTTGTTGAGCATATATTTACGGCTACAAATCATAACTATATATTGTTCTTTACAGAAAAAGGAAAATGTTTTTGGATGAGGGCTTTTGAAATTCCGGAGGGAAGTAAAGATTCTAAAGGAAGAACGATCCAAAATTTAATTAATATCGAACCCGATGATAAGGTAAAAGCTTACATTAATGTAAAGACACTTTCAGATCAGGAATATTTAGACACTAATTATATTATATTATGTTCCAAAAAAGGTGTAATTAAAAAAACCTCATTAGAAGCTTATTCACGTCCTCGTCAAAATGGTATTATTGCGATAACTATTCGAGATGGAGATGAGTTGTTGGAAGCTAAGATGACGAATGGAGAGTGTGAGGTAATGATGGCTTTGAAATCGGGTAAAGCAGTACGTTTTAATGAACAAACAGTTCGCCCAATGGGACGTAATGCTTCTGGAGTTCGGGGAATTACATTACAGAATGAAGAAGATGAAGTAATCGGAATGGTTTGTGTAGAAAATGATGATTATGACATTTTGGTTGTATCTGAAAAAGGATATGGGAAACGGTCTAAATTATCCGAATATCGAGTAACAAATAGAGGAGGTAAAGGTGTAAAAACAATTAATGTTACTGAAAAAACAGGGCAATTAATTGCTATTGCAAACGTTACTGATGAAAATGATTTGATGATTATCAATAAATCAGGTATTGCTATTCGGATGCGAGTCTCAGATCTACGAGTATTGGGTCGTGCTACTCAAGGTGTGCGTTTAATCAATCTTAGAGATAATGATGAAATTGCATCTATTACAAAAGTAGATGTAATGGAAGAAGAAAATGCAGAGGACTTGTTAGTTGAAAATAATGAATTTCTAGATAAAGAAGAAGACATAAATACAGGTAATAACGAATAATAAATAAATTTAAAATTTGATATTATGAGAAAAATAGTTGTACTAGTTGCACTTTTAGGATTGGGGCTTTCCATGAACGCTCAATCTGTGAAGCTACAAAGTGCTATAGCGGACTTGCGTAATGGTCGGCTAAAGAAAGCTAAGGAAAATATTGATGCGGCATCAGAGCATGAAACTACTAAAAATGATGCAAAGACATGGTTGTATAAAGGATTGATATATTGTCAATTAGGAGCACCTGATGTTAGCTCTAAAAATAAAGATCTGTGTGATGATTGTTTTGCCGTTGCCTATGAAGCTGCGTTGCGTTGTAAAGAATTAGACCAAGGTTCTAATGAATATGCCAATTTAAATAATGGAGTTTTTCGTGCTGTAGGAGGGGCTTTCTATAATCAAGCTGTTGATACTTACAATAAAGCCATCGAAACGAATAATAAAGACTTGTATAATAAAACTATTGAATTAGCAGAGGAAGTCATTAAAATTAATAATAATTCAGGTGATAAAAGCTCGACCAATGATGCATATTTTATTGCAGGATTGTCAGCCGAAATGTTGAATGATAATCAAGCCATTGAGAAATATTATAAACCCCTAGTTGCTAGAAAAACAGATAAGGATCGGGTATACAAAGCTTTGTTTAATATATACAAAGAGCAAAACGATACCACTAAAGCAATGAATATTGCAACAACTTACTCTACGAGAAATAGACCGGAAGATTATGCTTCGCATATTATGATGGCGAATGCCTATTTATGGGTTGGTAATTATGATAAAGCAAAAGAATCATTGAATACAGCATTACAAAAACCGATGCCATCCGATTCCATTAAAGGACATGTATTGTGTGAAATAGGAAATGTGTTGAGTGATTCCAAAGAATTCGAAATGGCGCAACAACGTTTCAATGAAGCACTTGCATTAACCAATACAAAAATGATTCAATTTGAAGCAAATCAAGGTTTGGGGATTATGTACTACAATAAAGCAGCTGCTTTATTGAAAGATGCTGAATTGATTCCATTTGATGATGCGACAGGAAAATATGATAATTTGATCAAGGAAAGTGATGAACAATTCAGATTGGCAATACCTTATTTTCAAAAGGTAATTGAAATGATCTCAAAGGATCAAAGTAAAGTGGGGCAATATGTTGTTGCACTGAGAGCTTTAAAAACTATATATGCTCGTTTAAATATGAATGATAAGCTTCCTGAAATTACTGCTAAATTGAAAGAAGTTGGATTAGATAATTAAAAATATAAAAATAAAAGGGGAATGCTTTTCTCCTTTTATT
>CAYYUE010000141.1:0-5885 GCA_964474745.1 uncultured Bacteroidaceae bacterium
GATAACATCAAAAGATGTTTTTTCTTCTTCTGCAGCAGCGCCAGCACCAGCAACAGGTGCAGCAACTGCAACTGCAGCAGCAGCAGGTTCAATACCATATTCGTCTTTTAATACGTCAGCTAATTCTTTAACTTCTTTAACTGTAAGATTTACTAATTGTTCAGCAAGAGCTTTAATATCTGCCATGACTTTATCGTTTTTTTTTATGTTTTACAATTTATTTAATTTTTACGATGATGTGTTTACATCATTTTATTCGGGTTTTTCCGATAAGGTTTTAAGAACACCTGATAATGTATTTCCTCCTGATTGCAATGCAGAAACCACATTCTTGATAGGTGATTGAAGAAGAGCCACAACATCTGCGACAAGTTCGTTTTTAGATTTGATGTTAACTAATACTTCTAAATTTTCATCACCTAAATAGAACGATTCTTCTACGTAAGCACCTTTTAAAATAGGTTTTTTTCCATTTGCTCTAAACTCTTTTATAAGTTTGGCAGGAGCATTATTAGAGTTCGAAAGCATTATCGCAGTTTCGCCTTTTATTGCAGGAAACAATTCTGAATAATCGATTCCTGTTTTTTCCAATGCTTTAATAAGCAATGTATTTTTAACGACTTCCAACTTTACTTCTCTACGAAAAGCCAAACGACGCAATTTGCTTGTTTGTTCTGAGTTTAAGCCTCCCATATCTGTAATATACAAATGAGGATAACTTATAATGCTTTCATGTAAAGAATCTATCAGTTGGGCTTTCTGTTCTTTTCTCATAATGTTTCGAAAATTTTCTATTTACTGTTTATAAGCTAACGGATTTCGTATCCACTTTTACACCAGGACTCATCGTACTTGAGATATAAACACTCTTTACATATGTTCCTTTTGCAGCAGTCGGTTTCAATTTCAAAATTGCTTGCAATACTTCGTGAGCATTATCTGCAATTTTATTAGGTTCAAATGATACTTTTGCTACTGCGGTATGAATGATACCAAATTTATCAACTTTAAAGTCGATTTTACCGGCTTTAGCTTCTGTAACTGCTTTGCCAACTTCCATCGTAACAGTACCTGTTTTGGGATTAGGCATCAAGCCACGAGGGCCTAATATCTTTCCTAATGCACCTACTTTAGGCATTACACTGGGCATGGTAATAATAACATCTACATCCGTCCAACCGCCTTTTATTTTATCGATATATTCATCTAATCCGTAATAATCGGCTCCGGCTACTTTAGCTTCTTCTTCTTTATCAGGAGTACAAAGAACCAATACGCGTACAGTCTTTCCTGTTCCGTGAGGCAATGTAACGCTACCACGAACCATCTGGTTTGCTTTACGGGGATCTACACCCAAACGTACATCTAAATCTACGGAAGCATCAAACTTTGTAAAAGTAATGTCCTTTACCACTGATATAGCTTCTTCTAAAGAATACACTTTAGTTTTGTCGAATTTGGCTAAAGCATTTTTTTGCTTTTTAGATAGTTTTGCCATGTTGTTTTTTTACTTTAATTTATTTAGCGAAAGGATTTTCACCCGTAACAGTGATACCCATACTTCTTGCAGTGCCTGCAACCATACTTACAGCTGATTCAATAGTGAAACAGTTTAAGTCCGGCATTTTTACTTCTGCAATTTGACGTACCTGTTCCCAAGTAATAGAAGCAACTTTATTTCTATTAGGTTCCGCAGAACCACTTTTCAATTTTGCAGCTTCTTTTAATTGGATAGCAACAGGGGTCGTTTTTACTACGAAATCAAATGACTTATCGGTATAAACAGTAATAACAGCAGGAACAATTTTTCCTGCCATATCTTGCGTACGTGCATTAAACTGTTTACAAAATTCCATGATGTTTACACCCTTAGCACCTAATGCCGGTCCTACCGGAGGTGAAGGATTTGCAGCACCACCTTTGATTTGTAATTTGATCAATCCTGCAACTTCTTTTGCCATTTTTGATTAATGCTAAAATTTTAATACTTAAAATTGTGATTATGCTTGATAAGCACTACTCTTTTTCTACTTGTCCAAAGTTTAATTCTAATGGAGTTTTCCGACCAAAAATTTTAACCATAACAACAAGTTTTTTCTTTTCGTCGTTCACTTCTTCTATAATGCCACTAAAACTATTGAAAGGACCATCTATAACTTTTACAGATTCGCCAACAATAAATGGATCGCTCATTCCTTCTCCAGCTTGCGCCATATCATCTATATTTCCTAAAATACGGTTAACTTCCGATTGACGCATGGGGGTTGGCTCTCCATTTCGTTCACGAATAAAATCAATGACATTGGGAACATTTTGAATGATATGAGCAATTTCTCCCACCAAAGCAGCTTCAATTAAAACATAACCCGGGAAGTAGTTCCGATCTTTAGTAACTTTTTTCCCATTACGAATTGAATATACTTTTTCTGTAGGCACTAACACTTGCGAAACGTACTCTTGTAAACCATTTTTTGATATTTCACTATCAATATATTCTTTGGCTTTTTTTTCTTTTCCGCTAATGGCCTTTACAACATACCATTTTTTTATTAATTCACCCATCTCTCTGATTCTTGAAAATTGTAGTAATTATCACGTACTATATAAATATATTCCAAATATAGGTATTCACCTTTCTGCCTCAATAAACGGTCGTTTATCGTATTGGGAAGCAAGACAAAAAGGCTATCTTTTTTTTAGAAGCCTTTATTTGAATATCTCATAAAAGTATCCTAAGACGCCTTTCCATGCCATATCTTGTGCTCCAAAAACTATATCCATAAGAAACACAATTATAGCAAACATCAAAGCAGCAACAGCAACAACTATTGCACTGCTTTGTAATTCTTTCATTGTAGGCCACGACACTTTATGTACAAGTTCGTCATAGCTTGATTTTACGTAATTACCTAACTTTGACATCGTTATTAGATTTTTGTTTGCAGGGGCAGAGAGATTCGAACTCCCATCAACGGTTTTGGAGACCGCTATTCTGCCATTGAACTATGCCCCTAAAAAACAAAGAACTTTTAGTTCTTTGTTTTTTTATATTCGGATAGTATTAATCTAGTAATTTAGTTACCTGTCCAGCACCTACAGTTCTACCGCCTTCACGGATAGCGAAACGTAAGTTTTCATTCAAAGCAATTTCCGAAATCAACTCAACAGTAATTGTTAAGTTATCGCCGGGCATTACCATTTCACGTCCTTCCGGCAACTGAACTTCTCCAGTTACGTCTGTTGTTCTGAAATAGAATTGAGGACGGTATTTATTGTGAAATGGAGTGTGACGTCCACCTTCTTCTTTTTTCAAGATATAAACTTCAGCTTGGAATTTTTTGTGAGGTTTAACCGATCCAGGTTTTACAATAACCATACCACGACGGATTGCATCCTTATCAATACCACGAAGCAATAATCCTACATTATCTCCAGCTTCACCTTCATCAAGAATTTTACGGAACATTTCAACTCCGGTAACTGTTGATTTCAATTTTTCAGCTCCCATACCGATGATGTCAACCGGATCTCCTGTATGAATAATACCTGTTTCAATACGTCCTGTAGCAACTGTACCACGGCCTGTAATTGAAAATACGTCTTCAATCGGCATCAAGAAAGCTTTATCTTTATCACGAGCAGGAAGTGGAATCCATTCATCAACATTATCCATCAATTTTTCAATGATAGGCACCCAATTAGCGTCCTCATTCAATCCACCTAATGCAGAACCACGAATAACAGGAGTATTGTCTCCGTCAAATCCATAGAAAGACAATAGATCACGGATTTCCATTTCAACAAGGTCCAATAATTCAGGATCGTCAACCAAGTCTACTTTATTCATGAAAACAACTAGTTTAGGCACGCCTACCTGACGAGCTAATAGAATATGTTCACGAGTTTGAGGCATCGGACCATCTGTTGCAGCAACAACTAAAATAGCACCATCCATTTGAGCAGCTCCAGTTACCATGTTCTTAACATAGTCAGCGTGACCCGGGCAGTCAACATGAGCATAATGGCGAGATGTTGTTTGATATTCAACGTGAGCCGTATTAATAGTAATACCTCTTTCTTTTTCTTCAGGAGCAGAGTCGATAGAATCGAATGATTTTACTTCTGATAAACCTTTAGAAGCCAATACCTTGGTGATAGCGGCTGTCAAAGTCGTTTTACCGTGGTCAACGTGACCGATTGTACCAATGTTTACGTGCGGTTTGGAACGATCGAATTTTTCTTTTGCCATTGTAATTTCCGTATTAAATGTTTATAAATATTGATGTTAAACTCTTTAATTTGCGATTTCTCCTAAAAACCTGCCTTTTTGGCCATTTTAAGAAAGAGATTCACCAATAGCCATTTTAAAACTCAATTTTATAGAAGTCCTCTATATCTTGTTTTCAAGAAGAGCCATTGACGAGAGTTGAACTCGTGACCTCTTCCTTACCAAGGAAGCGCTCTACCACTGAGCTACAACGGCTATTTAGCTTAACAAAGTACGAACGAAAAGGGCATATTATTCCTCCGTTCGTACTTTTCAGTAGCTAGATGAGCGGAAGACGGGGCTCGAACCCGCCACCTATAGCTTGGAAGGCTATCGCTCTACCAAATGAGCTACTTCCGCTTGCTTATTATTTCTAATTGTGGGGAAGGGTGGACTCGAACCACCGAACTCTATCGAGGACAGATTTACAGTCTGTTGCAATTGCCACTATGCGACTTCCCCATTGCACTCAACAAATAAATTTTGTAAAGTTAGCGAGCCGATGGAGGGATTCGAACCCCCGACCAGCTGATTACAAATCAGCTGCTCTGGCCAACTGAGCTACATCGGCATGTCATTCTTTCAAACAACTCATTTCTCATTTTCGAGGTTGCAAAGTTACAACTTTTTCGTGAACTACAAAACTTTTTTTCATTTTTTCTTCTACCTATTTCGTAAGATATTAGTAAACAAAGTAGTAATATTTTATTTTTGTTATTTTCTAATTAAAAGAATAGAAATAATATGTATTTCTGTTCTTTTTTTGGACTTAATTTTACTTTTTTTCCTCTGAATAATCGCTATTTTGTTATAATTATATTTATTACACTAATAGTCAATTACTTAATTCATTCTTTTCATTAGGCATACCTGCTTTTTGAAAAGAATGCATGTACAAAGCCATTTTCACATGCATTTTCAAGCCCCTCCTGCCTTTTTCACCTTATATCCCCCGGCAGTCAATATATTCATTACCTTATCACGAAAATCGCCTTGTATAAGGATTTCACCTTCCTTCGCACTACCCCCTACTCCACATTTGGTTTTAAGCTCCTTCCCCAAATTTTCAAGATCTTCAATAGTACCTATAAATCCTGTAACTAAAGTCACTGCTTTCCCCCCTCGCTGCTTTTTATCAAGCATGATCCTCAAATTTTGTTGTTGAGGAGGTAACGTTTGAACAATCTCTTCATCTTCGTATTGATATTCAAAACTTGGATTTGTCGAATATACAATTCCAATTTTATTATTTTTCTTTCCCATACAGGTTCGTTAAAAATATTGATAATATTATTCATTAATAAGTATAAAATGACATCAAAGAAAAAAAATGTATACCATCTATACTACAGACATAATTTTTTTGTAACGTTTATTTTCTCTTGTTTATTGTTTTCCTAGATTTCTTTTCAACATTTTCAACTAATAGATGAATATTTCATTTCTACACATCGAAGGCTTTTTCTTTTTTTATTACACAATCCTATATAAACAACATTCCTTGTTATCATACCAATAATTATATACACCCAAAATGAACAAAGAAGTTTATTTTATCAATTTTCTGATACCTTTTCCTTATAATTTTATATGTAACAAATAAAAGAATATTTATAGC
>CAYYUE010000142.1:0-5801 GCA_964474745.1 uncultured Bacteroidaceae bacterium
AATTGAGAAAAATATATTTTGCAATATTATTGGTACTTGCGCTTATTGCAAGCATTACAGCTGTAATTTTTGCAATAAGTTTTAACAAAGACTTGACTCCTGCCGGATCTGGTATATATAGCTTATTTAATGTTGCGTATTTCATATGCTTGGCATTTATATTTATAGCAATAATTGCTGCGGTGGCTTTTGCTATATACCAACTCGTAAAAAAGCTTATTGAACAACCTAAGGATGCCAAGGGTTCTTTAATAGGAATAGTTGCTATTATTGTAGTTTTTGTTATTTCTTACCTTTTTGCTTCTCCTACAGATTTACCGCAAGAATTTTTGATAAAAAATAACATAGCTGATAGTGGATCGAAGTTGGTAGGAGCAGGAGTAGTTATGGTATATTTCTTGGCAGCAGGAGTTGTTCTTGCGGTTATTTACACAGAAATAGCCAAAAAATTTAAATAGGAGAAAAATCATGAAAAGAAAAGTTCCGGAAGTAAATGGCGGATCTATGTCGGATATATCATTTTTGTTGTTGACGTTTTTCTTATTAACATCGTCAATTAATACAGATATGGGTATTCCTCGTCGTTTACCTCCTCCCATGCCACCCAATAGTGAAGCTCCCGAAGTTCATAAAAGAAATATATTTGTGGTAAAGATTAATACTCAAAACAAAATATTTTTTGATGGGCAGATTGGAGATTTGAAAGCTTTGCGCGAAAGGGCTAAAGAATTTTTAGGCAACCCTCAAGATTTGCCAACCCTTCCTGAGAAGGAATCAACAGAAATTCCATTATTAGGAACTGTAAATGTATCGAAGGGGGTTATTTCTTTACAAAATGACAGAGGAACCTCTTATGATGTATACATTCAAGTGCAAAATGAATTAACAGCAGCTGTTAATGAAATGCGCAATGAATTGGCAATGGGTAAATTCCAAAGGTCATATATAGATCTAACTTCAACTCAACGTTCGGCAATAGATAGAGCGATACCTGTAGCCATTTCCGAAGCAGAACCTACAAAAATAGGAGGGAACAAATAATGGCAAGATTTAAAAAGTCAAAATCAGAAGGCACTCCGGGTATCAATACCGGATCTATGTCCGATATCATCTTTATGTTCTTATTCTTCTTTATGGTTATTACAACCATGCGTGAGAGTAATTTGTATGTAAAAATTAAAGTACCTCAAGCAACAGAAGTCCAGAAATTGGAGAAAAAATCGTTGGTAAGTTATATAAACGTTGGAGCTCCAATGGATGAAAGAAAATATGGTTCAGAACCTCGTATTCAATTAAATGATCAAATATCCGAATTAAATGATATTGCAGCATTTATTGAAAAAGAACGTGCTGATCGTAGTGAATATGATCGTCCATTTTTAACGACTTCAATTAAAGCCGATAAAGAAGTTCGTATGGGTATCATAACAGATATTAAACAAGAACTTCGTAATGTAGGTGCTTTTAAGTTGATTTATACAACCTCTAAAAAGGGTAGTGGTAATAATAATTAATCCATTTACTGAATTTTAGTAAGCGAAACGAACAAAAGCTCGTTTCGCTTTTTTTTATTATGTTTCGTTTTAAACAATTTGAAGTTGATGATACGCATAGCTCGATGAAAGTAGGGACTGATGCGGTTTTATTAGGGGCGTGGGTTCCTATTGGAAATTATAACTCAATACTTGACATTGGGACAGGATGTGGTGTAATAGCCTTGATGATGGCTCAGCGATTTTGTAACGCTACAATTCATGCCATTGATATCGATGAGAATGCCTGTAAGGACGCGAATGCAAATTTTGCAAATTCTATATGGAATGATCGGTTAACTATTTATAATCATAGCATACAACAATACTCAAGAAACTTGTTTCACTGTTATGATTTAATAGTATCCAATCCTCCTTTTTTTAATAATTCCCTTAAAAGTATATCTAGTGCCCGAAACTTAGCTCGACACACCGATTCTCTATCTTTCGATGATTTGTTATTAAGTGTACAAAAAGCATTGTCACAAGAAGGAATTTTTTGTGGAATATTGCCGTATGAGGAAGCCTGTTTTTTTATTCAGAAAGCTTTTAAATATGGATTGTATTGTATGAAAAAAACAGTAATCTATAATACATTTACAAAACCTCCTAAACGGATTTTGTTTTCTCTTTCACGTAATCAATTTGAGAAAAAAGAAGATACAAATCTTTCTATTCGAAAGGAGGAGAATATGTATTCAGAAGAATATTTAGCATTGACGAAAGATTTTTATCTATTTACATCTGAAGAGATGTAAATAAAAAAGCGTTGAAGATGTTATTTGTTCAACGCTTTTTTCTATTTATTTTAGTTTCGCTAATGCTTCTTTGATTCTGTGAATAGCCTCTGTAAGTATATCTTCAGATGTTGCATAGGATAGCCTGATGCATGAATCGTTTCCAAATGCAATTCCCTGTACTGTGGCAACGTTGGCTTCGTACAAAAGATACATACATAAATCTGTACTATTTGTAATATGATAGTTTTTATATGTTTTACCATAATATGCGCTTACTTCCGGGAAGAAATAAAACGCGCCTTGCGGTAAGCAAACGTTTATATTTGGTATTTCTTTAAGTAGTTTGTATACTAAATCTCTGCGTTCAAGAAATTTGTTGCGCATATTGATAATATCCTTACTTGTTTTAGGATCCATTTCCATTGCTGCAATTGCTGCCCGTTGTGCAATAGAACATGTCGCAGAAGTAACTTGTCCTTGTAATTTGTCACATGCTTTTGCTATTTCAAGTGGTGCGCCGATGAACCCAATACGCCATCCTGTCATAGCAAAACCTTTTGCAACACCATTAACAGTAATAACTTGTTCTTTTATAGAATCAAATTGAGCGATGCTTTCGTGCTTCCCTTTATAATTGATATGTTCATATATTTCATCAGACATAACATAAATATGCGGATGTTTTTCTACTATTTTTGCTATTTCGCGTAATTCCTCTTTAGAATAAAGCATGCCGCTTGGGTTCGAGGGGCTGCTAAACATGATCAATTTTGTTTTTGGAGTAATTGCTTTCTCTAGCTGCTCTGGCGTGATCTTGAAATCATTTTTGATGTTTGTTTCTACAAACACGCATTTTCCTTCAGCAACTTTTACTACTTCTTTGTAAGAGACCCAAAATGGGGTAGGGATAATAACCTCATCACCAGGATTAATCAACGTCATTGCAAGCTGATATATGGATTGCTTTGCACCTGTGGATACAATAATTTGTTCTGGTTTGTATTCTAAGTTATTATCTCGTTTGAATTTTTTACAAATAGCTTCACGCAAATCTGGGTATCCTGGAACAGGAGGATAGTGTGTGAAATTATCATCAATGGCTTTTTTTGCTGCCTCTTTTATAATTTCTGGAGTATTAAAATCAGGTTCCCCAATGCTTAAACTAATAACGTCTTTTCCCTGTGCTTTTAATTCTCTTGCAATTTTTGTCATTGCAAGAGTTTCAGATTCAGACATTTGAGATATTCGGTTTGATATGATTTCCATTTTTATTTATTTTTTGAACGATTAAGAATATGCAAAAGTACAATTTATTTTTGAATCAGTTTGTTTTGGAGCTACATATAATTAGACAACAAAAAAAGCGACAAAAATTTTTGTCGTTTTTTATATTTTTATTTTAATGGAATATTATTTATTTTCGTACTTTTTTTATAAATTCTTCAACTTCAGGAACACCTCCTTGGTATACAAGATATCCGTCATATGGTTCACGAGCAGTGATTTCATCATTGATGGGTGTTAACATAAGTTGTTTTACTTTTTCGTGATCGTGTGTTTGTCCAAGAGCCCAGCCAAGTTTAATATACGCCGTTTCAGCTAACATATTTCCTGCAGGAATAATACCTCGAGCCATCATATCTCGCCCTGTGTCATATACGAACATATGTGTATATCCCCAAATTGTTTGTACACTCATGTATTGATGGATACCAGCATCCGTAGCTCGTTGAATAGCATTGAACATTCCTCTGTTTACGTGGCCTAATCCAGTTCCATCCCACACGATACCTTTGTATCCGTTTTCAATCAAGGCATCTAATATGTCTGGTTTCATTCCCGGATAATAATATAGAATGGCTACTCTATCATCAAAGGTCGGAATGATTTTTACATTACGATCTTTTCTTCGATGGTTATATATTTCTTTCATGGGATGAACTCCATTAACTCTATCTATTGTAGCGAGAGGGATATCTCCTATAGTACGAAACGTAGATCTGTATGAAGAGTGCATTTTACGTACTCGGGTACCGCGATGCAAGAAGCCATAATCGTCAGACGTTGGACCAAACATGCATACCATTACTTCTGCAATGTCACCATGTCCGGCAGCAGTCATTGCATGCATAAGATTAAGAGCAGCATCTGAACTAGGCCTATCTGAGGAGCGTTGAGAACCTACCAATATTATCGGGATGGGGAGATTTTGGCACATGAAAGTGAGAGCAGCGGCGGTGTGTGAAAGTGTATCTGTACCATGTCCGATTACGATACCTTCGATACCTTTTTCAATTTCTTCTCCGATTTTTTTTGCTAGAGCAATATATTCTTTGGGAGACATGTTTTCTGAAAATACAGCAAACACTTTTTCAGTTTCTAAATTGCAAATATCAGCCAATTCAGGAACTGCTCCATACAATTCACCTGGAGAAAAAGCTGGAATCACAGCTCCCGTGCGATAATCTAGTCGAGATGCAATGGTTCCTCCCGTTCCTAATAATTTTACATGAGGCAATCCTTTTGTATAGGGAAACTTTTTCTCTGGAATTTTAAAAACAGGTTGCGGGTCGCGCTCCCCTCTCATTGTAATGATGGTATTCGTAGTAATACCAATATTATATCCGGTAGCTACTTTTAAAACAATATGCTTGTCATCTGTGTTTTCTGCTCTAGGTAAAATTTTTCCCGAAAAATGTCCGCGAGTGGTTTCTACTTCTGCTTTATCCCATACGTGAACATTGTATTTTTTTAGCATCTCTAAAGCACTACCTTTGTATCCTTGAAATATGTCTTCACTCATTATTTTACGTTTTAGATTTTATTTACATATGTTGCCAGTTCACTCAAGTTAATGTTTCCAAGCCCTATGTTTCGTAATTGACCCATAATGCTGTTCTTTTTATCGATATTGCTAGTCCGTTTTTTTAGAGGTACAAATTTATTTTCGATATAACGTATTCTCTCCATGATCTCATTTTTATTAATTCGTTTGAATAATAGTGTTGTCAAAACGGAATCAAAATCCATTTTAGGGTGTTTAAACATTTCATTTAACATTTTAGGAGCTATGTCGAGATCGATATTTTCTGATTTTAAAAAGGCAAGTAATTCAAAAATATGATCATTTTCGAAAGGAATTATTCTGTATTGCCCATGTAAATGTTTTAAACGATGACCTAATAGTGTACCAATCTGTTTAGGAGGAAGCTCCAGTTCTTCTACAGTTTTTTTTATCAATGGATATAAATTGTTTGTAAAAAGATAATTAAAAGTATCTGAAGGAATATTCCATTCGATCATTTGCGTAAAACGATCGTAGATTTCATCCGGTATATTTTTTTTCAAACTTTCTATATAGCTATCTTCTAATGGAATAGGAGAGGAGTCTGTGTCCGGATACATGCGGTCGGCACCAGGTAGTACGCGTTCGAATATGGAAGTGCCATTTGAAAAAGCTTTGCGTGTTTCTTTGGGAACACCGTCAAATGTCATCAACGCTCGCTCTTCAATTACTTCCAATGCTGTT
>CAYYUE010000143.1:0-5722 GCA_964474745.1 uncultured Bacteroidaceae bacterium
GCTCACGCGTGCGTTGTATAACATTGCAATTTCGCCCATTACATTTACAGGAGAGTCATATTTGAAATATTTTTACAATATATCTATTTTTAAATCAGTTGTTTATGTTGATTATATAAAAAAAATGGAGTAACGGGGAGTTTATTTCAAAAAAAAGAAGTAATTTTGCACTTCGATTGTAATTAAAGATAAAAAGAAAAAGTATAAAGATATGTATTTATCAGCAGAAAAGAAAAAAGAAATTTTTGCAAAGTATGGAAAATCTGAGAATGATTGTGGCTCGGCAGAAGCTCAAATAGCTTTATTTTCCTACAGAATCCAACATTTGACAGAACATATGAAAGAAAAACGTAAAGATTTGAATACAGAACGTTCATTGGTTCGATTGGTTGGCAAGCGTAGACGTTTGTTAGATTACTTGAAAGAAATTGATATCGAACGCTATCGTCATATCATTAAAGAATTGAATATAAGAAAATAGTTTTTCATATTTATTTGGTTATGGTTGAAGGCAATTAGAGTCTAATTGCCTTTTTTGTTATAAAATAGGTTGTACGTGATGTTCGTATGACCTTCATTGTTGTTTTAAATAGAAAAATAATAAGATGAACATTATTAAAAAAACGATTGATCTTGGTAATGGACAAATTATAGAGATCGAAACTGGGAAATTAGCTAAGCAAGCTAATGGTTCTGCTGTTGTTCGAATGAATAACACGATGTTGCTAGCTACCGTATGCGCCAACAAGGATGCAGGACAAAATATAGATTTTATGCCTCTTACGGTTGAATATCAAGAAAAATATGCTGCAATGGGACGTTTCCCCGGAGGATTTTTCAAACGAGAAGCACGTCCTTCGGAATATGAAATTTTAATATCTCGTTTGGTAGATAGAGCTTTACGTCCTCTTTTCCCGGATGATTTTCATGCAGAAGTTCAAGTACAAATAACCCTTATTTCGGGTGATAAAAATACAGCTCCTGATGCCTTGGCAGCCTTAGCAGCAGCAGCAGCTATTGCGGTATCGGATATTCCTTTTAATGGACCTGTTTCTGAAGTGCGTGTTTCGTATTTGAACGGGGAATTTGTAATCAATACACCTATGTCAGAAATAGAAAAAACTGACTTGGATTTGATTGTAGCGGCTACTAATGAAAACATTATGATGGTGGAAGGTGAAATGAAAGAGGTTTCCGAAGAATTGATGTTGGAAGCTTTAAAAGTTGCTCATTCTGCTATCAAAATTCAGTGCCAAGCAT
The DNA here is from genome assembly GCA_964474745.1 of uncultured Bacteroidaceae bacterium. Classification (GTDB taxonomy): domain Bacteria; phylum Bacteroidota; class Bacteroidia; order Bacteroidales; family P3; genus HGM05376. Next base: position 1,261 of record CAYYUE010000143.1, read on the forward strand.
TGACAGAATTAACAATAGAAGCAGGAAAGACGGAGAAACGTACCTATTGTCACGAAGAAAATGACTGGGATTTTAAAGCTATGATTCACCAAGCGGTATATCAAAAATGTTATGATTTTGCCAAAAAGGGAATTCCTAATAAGCATCTTCGATCCGAAGGATTCGACAAGATTAAAGAAGAATTTGTAACTTCTTTGAATCTTGCGCAAGAAGAACTGGAAAAAAAGACATTTCTGATCAATCGCTATTTTCATGATATTGAAAAAGAAGCTATGCGTGACATGGTTCTTAATGAACGTACGCGTTTAGATGGTAGAAAACTAGATGAAATTCGTCCTATTTGGTGCGAAGTTGATTATTTGCCTTCTGCTCATGGATCGGCAATTTTCACTAGAGGTGAAACACAATCGTTGGCGACAGTTACATTAGGAACTAAACTTGACGAACAGATGATAGATGGAGCTGTAATTGAAGGAACTCGTAATTTTATGTTGCATTACAACTTTCCGGGGTTCGCTACTGGTGAAGTAAAAGGGAATAGAGGTTTAAGTCGTAGAGAAGTAGGGCATGGAAATTTGGCCTGGAGAGCATTGAAACATATAATCCCTGTGGCTCCTGAAAATCCCTATACTGTACGTGTTGTTTCTGATATATTAGAATCGAATGGTTCTTCTTCAATGGCTACTGTTTGTGCAGGAACCTTAGCTTTAATGGATGCAGGGGTGCAAATTAAAAAACCTGTAACGGGTATTGCAATGGGATTGATTTCGAAAGGAGATAAATGGGCTGTGTTGTCAGATATTTTAGGAGACGAGGATCATTTAGGCGATATGGATTTTAAAGTTACCGGAACACGAGATGGGATTACAGCTTGCCAAATGGATATAAAAGTAGATGGTCTTTCTTACGAAGTATTATCTCAAGCTCTGGCACAGGCGCATGCTGGAAGAATGCACATCATGGATATTATAGAATCTACGATTAGTGAACCTCGTGAAGATTACAAACCATTTGTGCCACGTATTGTCCAAATTGAAATCCCGAAAGAGTTCATTGGGGCCGTTATTGGAACGGGAGGTAAGGTAATTCAACAAATTCAACGCGAAACCGATTCTGTAATAACTATTGAAGAAAAAGGAGAATTGGGTATTGTGGATATTGCTGCAGTTGATAAACCTTCCATTGATGCCGCTATTAAATGGATAAAAGATTTGACAACGGTTCCAGAAGTAGGGCAAGTTTATGAAGGAAAGGTAAAGAGTATTGTCGATTTTGGTGCTTTTGTTGAAATATTACCAGGAAAAGAAGGTTTGTTGCACATTTCCGAATACGATTGGACTCGTACGGATAATATGAAAAATCTACTTAACGAAGGTGATATATTACAAGTCAAAGTGATTGAAATAGACGTAAAAACAGGAAAGATACGCTTGTCGAGGAAATCCTTGTTGCCTAGACCTGAAGGAATACCAGAAACGGAAAATAAGCCTCGTTTCGATCGTAAATTCTCCCGTCCGAATGGAAATCACAATAGGGGAGGAAGATCTTTTTCAGATGATAATAAACCACGAAACAATCAATAATAATATATCTTTAAAATAAGTTCGATAAGAGGATAGCTAAAATTCATTAGCTATCCTCTTTGCTTTTATTTCTTTATTCAAAGTTATGTTGAATATATTTTTAGGTGCTATATTCTATCTCTTTAGGATTCAAATTTTTAATTTATTTTTTAAGTTTTTTGTTATGAAGATTTTTTTCAAAATAATTTTGTATTTCTAAAAATCAACTAGTTTTTATGCCATGTTTTTACTAGAAATTTACTTCTAAAGCAAAATTATAGATATCTAAGAGAAGAAAAAAAATGGTACAACGAAAAATTGTTACCTGATCTTTTCTTTAATATAGTGATAATAGCTTCATGTAATAAAAGAATTCAGGGATATAAATAATTTAATTATAAATATCGGTTACTGTTAGGTAAAACATATTCTTCCGCATGATCGAGAACATCTTTTACTACATTAATTTCTAAAAAAGAAGTTCCTCCTCCTTCTTTTCCTCCACTAAGATATGCTACCATTTCATTCTCATGAATAACACCATCCTTCAATAATTTACGAAGTGCGGCAAAATAATATTGCTGACCGTTGGCAAGTTCTGGCATATAAATAGCTTCTACGCCATATGATAATGCTAAATGACGCATAATTTTTTCGTTATAGCATATCGCTAATACCGGTAGTTTCCCCCGAAAAGCTGCTAAATTTCGAGCGGTACGACCACTGTACACGTCTGTAATGATAGCCTTAATATTTTTTATTTTACAAGCTGCTTTTACAGTTTGTTTCGCCAAAAATGCAGTAACATTACAATCGTCCTCCAATGGAATACGAATGTCATTTTCGGATAATTTGTCTTTTTCTGCTTGTGATGCAATGCGAGTCATTGTTCGTACAGATTCGACAGGATATTTTCCGTAAGCAGTTTCTCCACTAAGCATTAATGCGTCGGTACGGGAATAAATTGCATTAGCGATATCAGTAACTTCAGCTCTTGTGGGGCGTGGATTTTCAATCATTGTATATAGCATTTGAGTAGCTACAATAACAGGCTTACGAGCTTGTACACACTTTCGTATTAAGAAACGTTGAATACCTGGTATCCGCTCTTGGGCTACTTCTACACCCAGATCTCCTCGAGCAATCATAATTCCATCTGCAACTTCTAATATTTCATCAATATTGTCGACTCCATCTTGATTCTCTATTTTTGCAATAATTCTTATCTGACTGTTATGTTCTTTTAATATGTTTTGGATATCTAATATATCTTGTTTGTTTCTTACGAATGAATGCGCAATGAAGTCGATATCTTTTTTAATGGCAAAAAGGATATTGTTATAGTCTTTTTCCGTAAGAGAGGGAAGATTTATTCGAACACCTGGAATATTGACGCTTTTATGACTCCCTAATTTGGCTTCATTCTCAACTTCACAATATAAGAAGGTTTCATCTTTATCTATCACTTTCAATGCCAATTCTCCATCATCAAATAGAATTTCATTTCCCACTTGTAAATCATGAATAAACCCAGAGTATGATACTGCAATGCAGTCCTTTGTAGTCATACATTGAGGGTTTCCAATAATTTTCACTTTATCCCCAATGTTATAGTTTATCGTTTCTGTACAAGCTGTCGTACGAATTTCAGGCCCTTTTGTATCCATCATAATTGCGATATGATTTGAAACGAGTCGAACGTTATTGATAATTTTTTCCAGACCTTCATGAGTTGCGTGGGCTGTATTCATTCGTACTACATTCATTCCGGCGTTGAATAATTCCTGAATAAATTTTTTTTCGCAATGTAGATCGGAAATCGATGCGACGATTTTGGTATATTTCAACATCATAGTTTTATTTCTTTAAGTTTTAAAACCTTTCACAAGTCAATTTGTTTTGAATAAAATGCTTATTTTCCAAATAATAACATAGATTATATTTTCTGAATGGAAATGCAAAGCTACACCTTTTTTGGTACTAAATGAATTTTATAAATCACTTCGTATATCCTCTGGAGGAAGAGTCTGGTATTTTTAGAATTTATATGGACTCTAAATGCATGGATTTTTTTCTTCAATAGAAAGAATCCTTATTTTTTTAAGCGTACTACTTTTGTTTGAGAGTGGTATTGTTTCCCGTCTGTTGCTGTAATAATGGCGTGTGCAATGTATATTCCACTAGCTATTTGGGCTCCAGAATTACTGTCGAAATTCCATTCAATAGGAACTAATGAATAAGAGCCTTGTATCACAGGCGGATTTATCTGTTTTACGAAGTGTCCCATCATATCAAAAATTTTTATTTCGATAGAAGCTATTGCATCAGGTTGATTATGTTCTAATCGGAAATATGTTTTTAAATGTGAGGGATTTGGATAGTTATAAAATTTTCCAATAGAAAAATTATTTTGTTTTCGGACTGTAAAAGTAATGGTTTTTGAAGTCGAATAATTAAAAATATTCCATGCTTTTAATGTCAATGTATGTGTACCTTCTTCCAAATTCGATAACGGATACAGGACATATCCTTTACGAGGATTGTACATATCTGTTTCGTAATAATCGTTCAGTATAAATATTTCGTTTGTTTTGTTATCTAGAATAGCTGTAATATCATGTCCGATTCCACTTCCAACAGCATTAATGCCAATACTATCTGTTAAGATAGCAAATATCGATGGATTTTCATCAGTAATACCTCCAGACATAAAGAGGCTATCATTCATAAACAATCGTATCTCAGGTCGTGTTTCCACTAAATTTACATCTTCATTGAAACCTCCGAAAAGTATATTTTGATAAACGCCTGAAGCGTCTTCATTACCAGATCGTGCATAATGACTTAATTTCCCATAATCATATTGATAGGCAACATCCCGAGGAACAATAAATGAGTAT
>CAYYUE010000144.1:0-5672 GCA_964474745.1 uncultured Bacteroidaceae bacterium
AGTATTGACACACTTTGGTCAGGATGTTCTTTAGATGTAATATTTTTTTCCGAAGATTTTTTTTGTATTGAATCCAAAAGAAAAGCTTCATTTTTCATAATGGACTCTTTTGCTTGAAGTTTTGTTTTTAACAAAAATATTTCTTGAGACAACTGATTTTGATATTTTTGTGATAATTCAAGCTTTTGCTGTAGTTGCTCTTTTTCTATAGAATCGATATTGCGTGAATATCCTACAAGTAAAAATAAAGAAAAAAAGATTCCTAAAGTACAAAAACGGTGTTTCATTTTTTTATGCAATTTGAAAAAACTTTCATTTTATAACCTGAAAACAAATAAATAGGTTAAAACGTTTTGAAATTTGGGAATGAATTATTTTGGGTATTTCTTGCAAAAATTTATGTTGTATAACAAAAAATAGTACCTTTGCATGAAAATAATGCATCAATCATCATTAATAACTATTTATAAATCAATCAATTGTATGAGTAAAGTAGATTTGACTCAGTATGGAATTTTTGGTGTGAGGGAAGTTTTATACAATCCTTCATACGAAACCTTATTCCATGAAGGAAGCAAACCCGAACTGGCTGGATATGAAAAAGGTGTTTTAACCGAGTTGGATGCGATGAATGTAATGACAGGTATCTATACTGGACGTTCCCCTAAAGATAAATTCTTTGTCATGGATGATGTTAGTAAAGATACTGTTTGGTGGACATCCGAGAAATATAAAAATGACAATAAACCTATTTCCGAGGGTTCTTGGAGTGCTTTAAGAACACTAGCAATTAAAGAGCTTTCAGACAAACGTTTATTTGTAATGGATACCTTTTGTGGTGCAAATCCGAGTACCCGCTTAAAGGTGCGTTTTATAATGGAAGTGGCATGGCAAGCTCATTTTGTAAAAAACATGTTTATTCGCCCCACCGAGGAAGAGTTAGAAAATTATGGAGAACCTGATTTTGTATCCTTTGTAGCATCAAAAGCTAAGGTTGGTAATTATAAAGAGTTAGGTTTGAATTCAGAAACGGCTACTGTATTCAATTTGAATTCGAACGAACAGGTAATTTTGAATACATGGTATGGTGGAGAAATGAAAAAAGGAATGTTTTCCATTATGAACTATCTATTACCTTTAAAAGGTATTGCCTCAATGCATTGTTCTGCAAATACTGATATGGAAGGCAAAAATACCGCTATCTTTTTTGGTTTGTCGGGAACGGGTAAAACAACCCTTTCTACTGACCCCAAACGTTTGCTTGTCGGTGATGATGAACATGGTTGGGACGATGAGGGTATTTTTAATTTCGAAGGAGGATGCTATGCAAAAGTTATCAACCTAAGTAGAGAAGCTGAACCCGACATTTATAATGCCATTCGCCGTGATGCATTGTTAGAAAATGTGACAGTTGACCAAAATGGAAAAATTGATTTTTCTGATAAAAGTATAACTGAAAACACTCGAGTTTCATATCCTATCTATCATATTAAAAATATTGTAAAGCCTGTGTCTAAAGCACCGGAAGCAGAAAAGGTTATTTTTTTATCAGCCGATGCTTTTGGAGTATTGCCTCCGGTTTCAATATTGAATCCAGAACAAACAAAATATTACTTTTTGTCTGGGTTTACAGCAAAATTAGCAGGTACGGAAAGAGGTATTACAGAACCGACTCCCACCTTTTCAGCATGCTTTGGGGCTGCTTTTTTAAGTTTACATCCAACTAAATATGCCGAAGAATTAGTAAAACGAATGAAACTATCCGGAGCTAAAGCATATCTTGTGAATACAGGATGGAACGGAACAGGAAAACGTATTTCGATTAAGGATACAAGGGGTATTATTGATGCTATTTTGGATGGATCTATAGACAAAGCTCTTACAAAATCTATTCCGTATTTTAATTTGACAATTCCTATGGAATTATCTAATGTTGATGCACATATTCTTGATCCTCGCGATACATATCTACATGCCAACCAATGGGATGAAAAAGCAAAGGATTTGGCAGGTCGATTTATAAAGAATTTTGAGAAATTTACAGATGCTCAAGCTGGAAAAGTTCTTGTTGCTGCGGGACCCAGTATATAAAAAAACAAAACAGATTTTTACGAATTAAAAGAATCACGCAGGCTCTTGTTCTTTTTAGAACATTTGTCTGCGTGATTCTTTAGTGATAATATTGTCGAAGTTTAGGAACTGGATAACAAAATTGTTGTTATGCCGCTCTTTTCTTTTTTCTCTTTGAAAAATACTCTATCGTAAATATAATTCCCAAACCTACTAAAATAAGTAATATAGCATATACAAATTGCATATCGTATTGAGGAGGAAGTATATTTTCTTGAATCAGCGGTTTTACCATTCCATTTTGATCCGTATAAGTTTGTAAAGTATCTTTCCATGGCCAAATTTTGTTAAGAGATCCGAACATGAAGCCTGTTAGTGCCGCTAATGTAAGCATTTCAAAATGCTTAAATAACCATGACAAAACATGTGAAAATGATACAATACCTATCACAGCACCAGCTATAAAAGTTATAATAATACCGATTTTGAAATTGGTAAGAGCTTGCAGCAAGAACTGATATGTTCCGAGTAGTAAAAGAATAAAACTACCTGAGATTCCAGGCAAAATCATAGCACAAATAGCGATAACTCCACATAAAAAGATATACCAATATGCGTCATTTTGCCCTAACGGGGCATTTTCTGGGGAAGTAATAATAAATGAAAGAATAGTAAAAGCGATAAAAGCCGCAATCGTTTTCCAATTCCATTTTACCGTGCGTCCCACAAAAATAGAAGAGGCCAGAATAAGCCCGAAGAAAAATGACCATACCAATGTAGGCTGAGTTTCTATTAAATATGTGATAAGTTTTGCTAACGATAAAAAACTTGTACCAATCCCTGCGATAAGGCATACAAGAAAAGTTCCATCAATATTTTTCCAGAATTCACGAAACTTTCCCGTGAAAAATAACTTTAGATTATGGAAATTTACACTTTTAATAGCTTGAATTAATCGTTCATATATACCCGTAATAAAAGCAATTGTTCCACCCGAAACTCCTGGAATTACGTCGGATGCACCCATCGCAACACCTTTAAAAAAAAGCAAGATCCACTTCTTCATGTTTTTTATTTTATAAAATTTGTTTGTTATGTACAAAAGGCATATAAAATGAAATGAATAAATACAGTGTTCATTTTATTTTTTATACCATACGTTATTGCATAAATTTTACAACGTTAGTCCTTTTAAAATCTGGTCATCAACCAAATTTGGCAGGGTAACTTGCAAGCGAGGTTCCTTTTGCATAGCTCTCTGAATAGCAAATATGGCACCTTCATTACGAGCCCAGCTACGGCGCGAAATACCATTATTCACATCCCAAAACAGCATGGATTCTAAACGGCGATCGCTGTCTTCCGAACCATCCAAGAGCATGCCGAAACCACCGTTGATGACTTCTCCCCAACCCACACCACCGCCGTTATGAATACTTACCCAAGTAGCACCACGGAACGAATCCCCAATAACATTGTGGATAGCCATATCGGAAGTAAACGAGGAACCATCGTAAATATTCGATGTTTCACGAAACGGGGAATCGGTACCCGAAACATCATGATGGTCGCGGCCTAAAACAATAGGAGCCGAAATTTCCCCTTTGCGGATGGCTTCATTGAAACGGCTCGCAATACGAGTACGCCCTTCGCAGTCAGCGTATAAAATGCGAGCTTGAGAACCTACTACCAAATGATTTTCTTTAGCTCCTTTAATCCATTGGATGTTATCGCGCATTTGTTGTTGTATCTCAATAGGTGATTCCGTTGCAATTTCTTCTAAAACTTCCATTGCGATACGATCGCTCATCTCTAAATCTTCTGATTTTCCGGAAGTGCAAACCCAACGAAAAGGACCAAAACCGTAGTCGAAGCACATAGGCCCCATAATATCTTGAACATAAGAAGGGTAACGGAAAGTCCCCTCAGTATTCATAATGTCTGCATCTGCTCGGCTGGATTCTAACAAGAAAGCATTACCGTAATCGAAAAAATACATACCTTGTGCAGCTAATTTATTTACAGCAGCTACATGGCGGCGTAGACTTTCTTGTACTTTTTCTTTGAATAAATCTGGTTCTTTTGCCATCATTACTTTAGAGTCTTCAAACGATACGCCAACAGGATAATATCCTCCTGCCCATGGATTGTGAAGTGATGTTTGATCAGAACCTAAGTCTACAGGAATATTATGCTCTGCGCAATATTCCCACAAATCTACCACATTTCCTTGATACGCAAACGAACGTGCTATTTTTTTGGTGCGGGCTTCGTCTACTTTAGTAAATAATTCATCTAATTGATGATATACTTCATCAACCCAACCTTGCTCCAATCGTTTCTTCGTTGCGGAAGGATTAATTTCGGCCGTAATAGAAACAACACCTGCAATACTCGCTGCTTTAGGCTGTGCTCCACTCATACCACCTAAACCGGCCGTAATGAATAATTTTCCGGCAGTGCCACCACCTAATTTCCGAGCGGCATTCAATACAGTAATAGTAGTTCCGTGCACAATACCTTGAGGTCCGATATACATGTAAGAACCTGCCGTCATTTGTCCGTATTGTGTTACCCCTAAAGCATTGAAACGCTCCCAATCATCTGGTTTCGAGTAATTAGGAATCATCATGCCGTTTGTAACCACTACACGAGGGGCATCTTTATGAGAAGGATACAATCCCATAGGATGTCCTGAATACATAATTAATGTTTGTTCATCGGTCATTTCTGACAAATATTTCATTGTCAAGCGATATTGAGCCCAGTTTTGGAACACGGCTCCATTACCTCCATAGGTGATAAGTTCATGGGGATGTTGCGCTACAGCCGGATCCAAATTATTTTGAATCATCAGCATAATAGCTGCCGCTTGTCGAGATTTGGCCGGATAGTCTTCAATGGAACGAGCATACATAGGATAGGTAGGACGTAAACGATACATGTATATACGCCCATAAGTATGTAATTCTTTTGCAAATTCGGGTGCTAATAACGCGTGATGCTTTGGATCAAAATAGCGTAATGCATTACGAATAGCCAATTCTTTTTCTGCGGAAGTTAAAATATCTTTTCGTTTGGGTGCATGATTTACGTCGTTGTCCCAAGCTGGAGATGTTGGGAGAGTATCGGGAATACCTAAACGAAGTTCTTGTTGAAATGCTGCTAGTGTCATAGAATATTTTATTTTATATATTTTTGATGCAAAAAACTGATTATCATTGTAATATTTCGTTGCGATAACAAAAATAATAATGCAAAGATACAATTTTTTGCGAAATATTCATAGGGGTAATTCTTTGGAGATTTCAAATAGAATTTTGACCTATAAAAACTCTGATATACAAAGAAAATCAATGAAATAGTGTATTTTTATCTGGAAATAGTTTTAATGAATAAGTTTGGGCTATTATAAATTTCATAATGTCATATTGGAGAACATGATGATCAAGATTAGGAGATGCAAAACCTAAGATAAAAGTAAAATTTGTTTTCTTTGTATATCAATAGAAAAGGTAATTTTGTAATTATTTAACATAAAGTATTGTCGAGAAAAAACGACTTTTTTACATCTATAAATGCATAATAACTATGATCGTAAT
>CAYYUE010000145.1:0-5627 GCA_964474745.1 uncultured Bacteroidaceae bacterium
GTTATAAAGACTTTATTGAAAAGACCTTTTCAAGTAGAAGGTACATTCCTCAAATGTTTTGAATGTATTTTCTATAGGAAGTACATCTGGGATTACCTTTAACGTTGTAAGCATATACAAAGGTTGGGGCTGAATAATCGTCATTAAAACAGTAATGCCCTTTGTCTGTAAATCTTTAATTGCTGTTTCCATGGCATATAATCCCGATTGATCCATGAAAGAAACTAATCGCATACGTACAATAACCACTTTAACATTGTCGGGAATGTCATACATAATTTCTTGAAAACGAGTTATAGAGCCAAAAAATATAGGACCATTCAACCGTTGAATATAGATCTGTTTTTTTATGGTTTCAGGAATACCGTATTCATCATCCCATGAAGATTCTTTATCGAAATTGGATATTTCGCCCGACTGATAAGCTCCCTCTACCAAATCGCTGGCACGTTTCATAAACAATACGCAAGCAATAATCATACCGATACCTACAGCTATTAATAAGTCAACAAAAACAGTAAGTATCAAAACGGTAAGCAGTACCAGTGCATCTGCTTTAGGTATTTTAAGCAAGTCTTTGAGTCCCTTAAAATCAATAATTCCCCACCCCACCGTTATCAATATTCCTGCCAAAACGGATAAAGGTACATACCTTACCAAACTTCCGAGTCCCAATAATATAGCAAGTAAAAACAATGAGTGTATAATACCCGAAAGTTGTGTGCGTCCGCCACTTTTCAGGTTAACCATAGTCCGCATGGTAGCTCCTGCTCCGGAGGCTCCGCAAAAAAAACCTGAAATTATATTTCCAATACCTTGCCCCATAAGTTCTCTATTACTGTTATGTTTTGTTTTGGTAATATTATCAGCAACAACAGAGGTTAACAATGTTTCTATGGAGCCTAAACCAGCTAAAGTAAGTCCCGGAATAATAGCTATTTTTAAAATGTGCAACCAATCAATATTCCCAAATTCAATCCCCTCTTTTTCAAAAAACGGCATAGGAAAGCCCGAAGGAATAATTCCAATAGTAAGGCGTTCCGGGAAATTTATAAATAAAGAAACAATGCTCATTACAATGAGGGCAATCAATGTTGAAGAAACTTTTTTGGTAATCAATGAGAATAAGTAAACAACAACAATAGTTCCTAATCCTAACCCAAGGGCAGGGAAATTGATACCTTGTTCGATGCGCGAAGGGAATTGTGTTATCATATCAACAACTAATACCGGAGATTTAAGTCCTACCAACGGATATATTTGTTGCAAAATAATAATAATACCAATACCACTCATAAATCCGGATAACACAGGATAAGGAATGTATCGAATGTATTTTCCTATCTTAAGTATGCTAAATAGTATCTGAAAAAAACCACAAAAAATACCGGCTACGGACATTGTTATAAGAACTTCCGAAATACTTGGATTGGCCGAAGAAGCCCATATACCCGAAATCAAAGTAGCAGTAACCACAGTCATTGGTCCGGTTGGACCGCTAATTTGCGAATGAGTTCCACCAAACATGGCTGCAAAAAAACCTAACATAGTAGCGCCAACTAAACCGGCCAGTGCTCCTAAAGAGCTGGCTGAAGGATCACTAATACCTCCAAAAGCCTGAATACCAAATGCAAGAGCCAACGGTAATGCAACAATACCAGCGGTAATGCCACCAAAAATATCTCCTTTCAAATGTTTCGTTGATAAAAATTTCATCACTGTATTATGTTTTTATTTGATAAGAATCACATGAATTGACAAAAACGGAATGTAACCATATTCATACAATTCATTATTAATGAATTGTATAATAATAACATATAAAGGTTTATGTACATTATACGCAGTTGCAAATGTACTCAAAATATCAATAATTATTGATAATTTTTATAACCTTTATTTCTGTAATTAAAATCATTATGGAGATACGGCAATAAATATGACATCAATCAGATGATTTCTATCTCTTCAATGATTATCTATTCAACAAGTTCAATTGAAAAACTTTCGGATAGATTTTATAAATTCAGGATATAAGTTATTTCCGCATGAAACAATTTCACCTCCAAATAACCAATTATTATTACCTGAAAAATCTGCATTCGTTCCACCAGCTTGTTGCACTATAAAAGCTCCAGCTGCTACGTCATAAGGTTTCAAATTGTATTCATAAAACCCATCAATACGTCCACAAGCAACGTATGCAAGATCTGTAGCTGCAGATCCTAAGCGTCTTAACCCTCTGGTATTTTGCATACTCCATTTTAAGTATTCCATAAATTGAGGTAATCTTGAAAAATCAGTGAATGGAAAGCCTGTAGCTAATAATGAAGTATTAAGTGTCTCGGTTTTTGATACGTGAATTTCGTGCCTGTTCAAATAAGCTTTGCTCCCTTTATAGGCATAAAAACATTCATTATTCCATATTTCATATACTACTCCTAAAACAATTTCATCATCTTCTTTTAAAGCTATACTTACCGCAGTGATAGGGAATCCGTGAATGTAATTTGTAGTTCCATCTAAAGGATCTATAATCCAATGGTAATGTTCACCTCGCTCTCTAGATGTGTTTTCTTCGGCAATATATCCTGCTTCAGGAAGCAGAATACGTAATTGTTCTATTATTTTATATTCCGATTCTTTATCAAATTGTGTTACATAATCATGAACACCTTTTGTTTCTATATGCATTTCACGAATACGCATACGTTCCGTTCGAAGATATTCTCCTGTATGCTGAGCCAATTCACAAACTTTGGTACATAGTTTTTGATAGTCTATCGTATTTTTTACCATAATAAAATATTAAATATCGTTGTCCTGATTCAATTTCTCTCCAATTATTTTTACCGAAGAAATAATATAGTTGACGCAAAGATGATCTTTTCCGCTCTTCATTAAATTACGACAAATAATATCGCCATACTCAGCCTTAAATTGATCGATAAAAGCTCTTACCAATTTTCGATTTTCTATTACAGCCATACGGTCAGAAGGGTCCGGAGCTGGAGAAATAAATGCCGATAATAAAGTCGTACCAAATATACAACCACAAACTTCTTGCATGCGGGCAATCCCGCCTCCAAAAGGAGCTCCCAGTTGGGATGCAAGTTTTTCATCCAGATGAAAAACATCGGCGTATGTCATTACTACAACCTGAGAACATGAATATCCTTCTTTATGTAATTTGTGTGCTCTCTGAACGCGTTCTTCAACATTAATTTTCATATACAAATAGCTTTATTTATAAGGTTACTAATTGCTTTTGACTTGCAAAATTACACTTTTTTATTATTTGAAATAAAATTGAAGTACTTTTGCAAACTGAAACAAACGGATAAAATCATAATGAAAAAATATAATAACCTTGTTGAATGGATATTAAAGATTCTAAATTCTTGGAAATCAACATGTATAATTTTATTTAAGATTCTAATTCCTGTAAGTATTATTATTAAAATCCTGCAAGAAACAGGATGGATATATTATGTAGGAATCGCATTTGAACCTTTTATGCAAATGATGGGACTTCCCGGTGAAATGGGAATTGTATGGGCAAGTGCTATATTGGGTAATATTTACGGTGCATTATTGGCATTCTATTCCCTTGAACCTTTATACCCTCTCACAGTAGCTCAAATAACTGTTTTGATGACTGTTATTCTAGTAGCTCATACATTTCTCATAGAGATAGTCGTAGCTTATAAAGCAGGTGTCAAACTAATTCCAATTATCTTAATTCGGTTCGGATGCGCTTTACTTATAGGAATCCTACTTCATCAGATATACCAAACTGTAGGATGGCTGCAAATGCCTGCATCACAAATAGTGCAGCTTTCAAATGTAACTGAACCCGGATGGATATCATGGATTATAAACGAATTAAAAAATTACGCATCTATAAGTATCATTATTTTAATCTTGCTTGTTGTAATTGAAATATTAAAACGAACAGGACTTATTGAGGTATTAAATCGATTCTTAGAACCTTCGTTGCGTGCTATAGGAATGAATTCAACTATCGTCCCGGTAACTATTATCGGATTAACACTAGGTCTTGCATATGGAGGTGCTCTCATCATTGAAGAAACGAAAAAACAGGAATTTTCAAAAAAAGACATTTTTTATTCATTGCTTTTGATGTCATTATTCCATAGTATTATAGAAGATTCTTTATTAATGTTTTCTGTAGGTGCCAATTGGAGTGGAATTATATTATTTCGAAGTATTTTCACCTTTATTATAATCGCAATTACAATCCGAATTACCCGTAATTGGACTAATGAAAAAATGAATAAATACCTTACTCGAAACAACATTAAATAAACAAATACTAATGAATAGAAAAACAACTTATTACATAACATGTAGCTTTTTTTTGAATTGTGAACTAAAAAATCATTTTGTCAATAAGTAGAAAAAATGTAATTTTGAAACTTGGAATAAAAAAGTTATTCAAAAAGAAATAAATGTAATAAATTGATAATTAATAAAAATACAGAATATGAACCGATTTGTATTTAGCGTGTTTCTATTAAAAGAATTATCATAAAGAAAAACATAATAAATATCCATTAACGATGAAAATACCAGAAAATTTAAAGTACACAAGTGACCATGAATGGTTAAGAGTTGAAGGCGAATTTGCATATATAGGAATTACGGACTTTGCACAGCATGAACTAGGAGATATTGTTTTTATTGACATTACAACTGAAGGTGAAACACTTGAAAAAGACGAAGTCTTTGGAAGTATTGAAGCTGTAAAAACGGTTTCAGATGTATTGTTACCTGTGGGAGGTGAAATTGTAGAAGTAAATGCTGCTGTCGGTGATAGCGGAGAAGCTTCGTTGGTAAATAACGATCCTTATGGAGAGGGATGGTTGATAAAAATCAAAATGACAAATCCTTCCGAAGTAGATTTATTATTAGATGCAGCAGCATACAAAGCTCTTATTGGAGCATAATTACTATACGTGCCGTTCTAAAATAATGTATTCGATCAGAGAGGCACTAACCTTTAAAAACTCTTGAAAGTTTTTAAAGGTTTTTTTATATGTAAACTCCTAATTGTACTATTCAACCGTGCATGTTTTTCCTATTCTATGATCAGAAAAGTTTGAGAGTATAAGTAATGACTTATAGCAACATTTGTAAAACGTTTATCTTATTGGATGACGGAAAAATTTATTCTAAATTTTGTGGTATAATTTCAATACATGCATTTTATGGATATTAAAAAAAAGACAAAGATTAAGGTAAAAATAGGGTGATAAGCCATATGACCATCCAAGTTTTGAAAAAGAAACTCCAAGACACGTTTTGCCCTATGGCTATGTCGAAGAAAAGATAGGCGATTCCATTTGTATTAAGTATGACAGAGTAGAAAAAAGTAGAAAAAGATGAAATTGAAGCTAATAGAGGGAAAATACTAACGGGAATAGCTTTGGAAGCTATTCCCGTTAGCATTTAATCAGTTATTATAAATCAGACAAACCTAATTTAGGGTAATGTCGTAAATAATCACCTTTTAAAAAAATCTACATAAAAATTTTGCTTTCATATCATTAATAAAAGAATATTCATTTTCAACTATTTACAAAAAAATATTTTCTATAACTTTT
>CAYYUE010000146.1:0-5604 GCA_964474745.1 uncultured Bacteroidaceae bacterium
ATTCAGTAATCAAATTTTCACCTTTTTATGACACAACGCATTTCGACATTATCATCAATCATAACAAATCGATAACACATTCATTTGATACAAAATAAATAATTAAGAAACAACAGCAAAAAAGTCTGTTACTCCCATTTTCATATCTTCTTATATCCTTCTATTTGGATAAAATTTCCAACAATTCAGTATACTTAGGTGTCAATATAATTTCAGTTCTCCGATTGACAGCTCTGTTTTCTTTAGTATCATTTTTCACTTTCGGAGCATATTCTCCTCTTCCACTGGCTACAATTCTATTGGGATCGACCTTTCCACTAGATAAAAGAGTCTTTACTATAGCCGTCGAGCGCATGACGCTTAAATCCCAATTATCCTTCACTTCATTCCTACCGTTGTAAGCAACATTATCTGTATGCCCCTCTACCATTACATGTATGTCTTTATTCTCTTCCAGTATTTTTGTGAGTTCTTTTATTGCTAACACTCCTTCTTTAGAAACGTCCCAACGTCCGGAAGCAAACAGCAGTTTATCTTCCATCGAAACATACACTTTCCCTTCTTTCACTTCTATTTTCAATCCTTTATCTGAAAATCCGACCAATGCATCCGAGACTTTTTTACGAATGGCATCCACTTCTTTATCCTTTTCCATAATAGCCATCTTCAGTTCTTTTTCTTTTTCTTTAAATGCTCTAGTCAGTTCTTCTAGTCGTTCGTTCCGTTCTTGATACTCCTTTTGCAATATTTCCAAACTACTTTCTTTTTCATTTAATTCTTTTTCTTTCAATGTAAGTAAATCCTTCGTCGAATTTAAATCCTTACTTTTACCCGTAAGCTGATGAAGGTAATCCTCTACCGAAGTATCATATTTTTCTTTCATCGCTTCAAATTCTCTTTTCTGGTGCAACAATTCTTGCTGTAATTTTTCATTCAGCAACTCCAAATGTACAATATCCTCTTTTAATTGCTTGGCCTGTCCCAGTAAACGACTGTTCTCGTTTTTCATTTCAGTGAGTTCATTTTGAGCTATTGCATATTGCTTGTCCATTTGATCATTTCGAGCCTGCAAAGCTTCATATTTTCCCATCGTTACACAAGAGCTTAAAACTCCAATCAACACGAATGTACTTATAACTAAATTTCTATTTTTCATCTGCAACAGGTTTTATTAAGGTTTTTAGATACAGAATTTATTTTCAATAACGTTTATATCCCTCTCCGATTATCTATCCAAGAATCTTGATTTATTCGTTGGAAAATTCGGTTAACATCGGGCAATGATCGGATTGATAGGCATCTGACAATATTACAGAACGCTTCAATCGCTTTTTCAACGATTCAGACGCCATAATATAATCGATACGCCACCCTTTATTATTTTGTCTGGCATGAAACCGATAACTCCACCATGTATATTGATTAGGTTGATCATTAAAAAAACGAAACGTATCTATGAAGCCGCTTTTTATAAACTGATCAATCCATGCTCGTTCCTCAGGTAAAAAACCTGAACTGTTAGCATTCCGAACCGGATCATGAATATCAATAGGTTGGTGGCAAATATTAAAATCCCCACAAATAATCAAATTCGGACGTTCTTTTTTCAAATTATCAATATAGCGTTGAAAATCCTCCAGCCACTGCATTTTAAATTCCTGCCGTTCATCACCACTTGTACCCGATGGATGGTATACGGATATTACTGAAATATCTCCATAATCAGCTCGAATAAATCGACCTTCTTTATCATAATCCGGAATTCCAATTCCTATAACAATACGATCCGGATGTTTTTTGGTTAATATAGCCACTCCGCTATATCCTTTTTTTTCAGCAGAATGTACAAAAGTTTCATACCCTGCTAATGCGAAATCGGCAACAGGAATTTGGTCGGGTTGGGCTTTGGTTTCTTGCAAACACAGAATATCAGGATCCGTCGCCGACAACCATTCCATAAATTCTTTGTTTATTGCGGCTCGTATACCATTCACATTATAGGTTGCTATTTTCATATGCTTATCATTTTTCAAGCAAAATTACTATTTATACTCTATATATATCTTCTTTTACGACGAAATTTAATAACAATATAATGTCGATAAAAGAATATATTCAATTCTTTTCCATACTTTTTTTCCTAATTGAATATTTCCTCCTAGAATGTCATTCCATCCCATAACAACATCGAATATCATTTCTAAGTCGATAATACATGATTGTCTTGCTTTAGAGGGTAAAAATCCTACTTGAAGAATATACACACAATAAAAAAATCATTCAGACTCTGACATCATATAATTCAAAACTTTATAGCGTTACGAGAACAATGCCTTATTGTCAAAAAGAAACAAATTTCTCTACTTATCTGTTGTTTGAATAAAAAAAACTTAAAATCATGTTTAATGTTTATCATATCCATCCTATGCTGGTTCACTTTCCTATAGCTTTAACCCTGTTGGGTTGTTTATTGGAATGTATTGCCTATTTTCGTAAAAAAAAATCTAAATGTGGAGAAATTATTCTCTATTTCGCAACCTTTTCAGGAGTTCTGGCCGTTATTGCAGGCGGTTTGTTTACTCCCAATTTTACGGAAACAACATTAGCTCAAGCCAAAAACATACATAGTACTGTAGCAGGTGCTACGCTTACGTTATTATGCGTTACCACCATTTTCTATATAGGATCGCATATATTTTACAAATACCGTCAAATGCTACATACTATAGGGATTATTATTTACATAGTAGCCTCTATAGCCATTTCCCTTACAGGTTATTTAGGAGGCATATTAGTATATAACGACATGTTAAAAATGTAAGTTACGTCGAAAGATGCGATTATGGAGTATACATCCCAAGTACCTCGACCGTATCGGTTTAGTGGCATTATGGCGCGAAGCACTATTGGCGCGTAAGGTTTTGCAAGGCCATACAAAAGGCTATACAAAACACCCTCAACTACAACGATTTCAAATTTCTGAAAATCCTATAAATGCAATAAATTTTTATCTATTAGAAGTATATAAAGAATCACAACGTCGAAAATATCAGTTCGATAAAAATAAAATAGATTTTACAGTCCCGCATATTTTTTTACAGACAACCGATAGTCAATTGAAATATGAGTTTGAACATATAAAACGGAAATTACAACAGCGTTCTCCGCTGCAGTACAAAATCATAGCAACGGAAACAGTCATAGTACCGCATCCACTTTTCAACGTTATAAAAGGAGATATCGAATTATGGGAACGAATTATAAAAAAATAGCCATCAGTGGTGCCACAGGATTCGTAGGCACACGCCTAAGTACAGTATTACAAGAAATAGGGCACACTGTTTTACCTCTTAAGAGAGAATACTTCACAGATAACGGATGGGAAACGCTCTCAAACATCATTGCTCAAGCAGATGTTGTAATAAATCTTGCCGGAGCACCCATCAACCGCCGATGGACAGAAAAATACAAAGTCGAATTGAGAGAAAGCCGTATAGGAGTGACTCAAAAACTCGTAAAAGCCATTAACATCCATACGCATGTACAATTGCTTATTTCAGCATCTGCAGTAGGATTTTATCCATCTTCAGGGTGTTACGACGAAAGCCATCTCACTCCCGCCCCTACGTTTTTAGGTAAACTTTGTGCGGATTGGGAATCTGCTGCTCTCGAAACAAAACCCGACGTAAAAGTAGCTATTACTCGATTCGGTGTAGTTCTTGCTCCTCAAGGTGGAGCCTTTGAGCTTATGCGCTTGCCAATCCGCAAAGGCATATCAATTCTATATGGAAATGGCGAACAGGCTTTTCCTTGGATTGATCGAGAAGACCTTGTAAAAGCAATGAGCTATATCATAGATCATCCCTATTTAAGTGGTATTTTTAACTTCACTACTCCTCAATCTATTACACAAAAAATGTTTACTACGGCTGTAGCTCAACACTATAAAGTGCATCGTCAGATAAGCGTTCCTCAACTGGCATTTCGAGCCTTACTCGGAGAATCAAGCTCTTTTATTACCCAAGGACAATGTGTTATGCCCAACCGTCTTTTATCAGCCGGCTATCGTTTTCAAACACCCAATATTGAGGCTTTCCTACAAACGCTCTCCGAGTAAATAAACAAAGTTTTTTCAACACATTACTTTTATAAGAATGTATTAAAACATTAAAAAAACAATTTATCCAAGAATCCTATCTCTCACCTACTTCTTTTTTCACATCATTCATGTAAAATTTCCGAAGTTTTTAATACCGGTTCCAATCTAAATGTAATTTTAATGAAATTTCCATTCCGCTCCACCCCAAGTTCCAGTTCTTCAATCGTGTCAAAATACGTTTTTTGAAGTTCGTAATCCAATAATGCCACATTCTCACCGTTTACAGTTATAATTTTATCATCAATTTTCAATCCTGCTTTTTCGGCATTGGAAAAACGATACAATCCCGTAACTATCCACGATTGCAAGGTTTTCGACCTGTCGACAAATCCAAAATCTAATCTAGAGGATTTAAAAGGTGTATGAAATTTACTATTGGGTTTCAAGTACATATTATGATTCCTAAAATCAATATAGACATCAAATCGCTCCAATAGACCATTTCCCAATAGACCCTGATATTCGCCGGAAGCCAAAGCTCCCGTTCGATCTTCGCTAAAATCCATAATAACATCATTCCATGTAAAATTTCCAAGAGTAACGCTCCTTGCCATAAAATCACAACTCGTTGATTCACCTCCAATCCCTCCATACTTAGAAAAATACGAAGCTTTATTCTTGATATTCTTTTTCAAATTATATTGATTCGAAACACGGCTCGTCAAACTGATACTTCCCCCGGAGCCAAGATCCAACATATATTTACCTGAAATAACAATCCGATCATTAACGGTTACCTGAAGAGGTACATACAGCTTCTTTTCTTTTTCTATTAATCCTATCCTTGACCATCCTTGTATATCCACCGAATCGATATTTGGATACAGTTTTATATATTCCT
Organism: uncultured Bacteroidaceae bacterium; assembly: GCA_964474745.1. GTDB lineage: Bacteria > Bacteroidota > Bacteroidia > Bacteroidales > P3 > HGM05376. The sequence goes on from CAYYUE010000146.1 coordinate 5,001, forward strand.
TTTCATAGTTGATTTCCAAAACTTCGTTATTAAAATATTCTATTCCCAAAATTCCGTCGACAAAATCTCCTACTATAGGTTTTAATTGAATAATAGAAACCCCTGAAGTCGTATAAGTATTATTCGCAAAATGAAATTGAATCGTGTTTTTGATTAACGTTACTTTTTGAGAACCAGTACCTGCGCCGGAAATCCTTGCTTTAATGAGGCTTTCTTCATGGAAAAAGGTACTATTCGCATAATAGGTACTATCAAAATACAAGTTAAAAGCTCCTGTATCAAACAAGTAATTACCTGTAACGCTATCTACCATGCCTTTTATATAAAGATGCCCCCTGTAACAAATTGGAATCGCATCTTCCGGGATACACTCTTTTTGTTGGCCTTTACTTGTTGCAAATACAAATATTCCGACACATACCAGTATAATACTCTTTTTCATTTTGTTCTTTTATCAATTATGGATGCAAAGATATAAAAATTGTAAAAAAAAACCAAGATGTATTTTTATTGAGCTTTTAAACACATCCATATTGAACGCATTGGCGGCTCTTAAACACAAAATTATAAAAATCTGCCATTAATTTAAAAATAGGTACTTTAC
>CAYYUE010000147.1:0-5564 GCA_964474745.1 uncultured Bacteroidaceae bacterium
AAACTTTTGACTCCTTTACCGATCCCTTTCATAAGTTCCGGAATTTTTTTTCCTCCGAAAAACAATAAAACGACTAATGCAATAAGTATAATTTCTTGTATACCGATGCCTCCAATTAATAATGATTTCATGTTTATTTTTGTATTAAGAATTTAATAAATAAATATCCACCGAAAATTTGCGTTGACATACCTGGAATACCTATCCGAAAGTCTTGGATGGCTAATTGCCAGTTTTGTGTCAAAGCCCACTCTCCAAGTGAACCAACAATTTGGTAGAAAAGAACCACGACAATTAAAATGATGATAGAAATTTTTTTGAAATATCGTGCGGCAAAACTTGCTGCCATTGCCAATAATGTGGATTTTAATAGAATTATTGGAAGTACTCCCAAAGCAGGCATGCCGAATAGTATCGAATTTACGACAGGTGATAGAACAGCGGTAATAAAACCTACCCGCCAACCGTATTTATATGATCCAATTAATGTGAAAAAATAAATAGGCAGCCAGATAGAGCCTCCTAGATAAATCATGTGACACAATTGAGGAAATGCGACATTCCCTAAGATAAAAGTGAATGCGGCTAAATAGGTTCTGGTATTTGTAAACTCTAAAGAATATAGCTTTAAACTACTTGTTACACTCATAATGTTGCTTTTATAATATAACGAATAAACAATATCATTTTTTTTCTCTCATTTGTTCAATAAAACTTTCGATGGATGAAACAGCCTTTGTTGGATTATCTATTTCTTTGCACAAATTCTCCAAAGGGCACCAATCTGTTTGAGTTCTATTTTTTATATAAGGAACCCGAGTATGGTAGGTTACATTTATTTTGTGTTGAGTAAATAAAGCTATGGCGCTCTCGCTAATGGTTTCGGCATATACTTCTTTCACACCCCCGACAATCAGAATAGAGGCAGCAGCTTTTCCTACAATCTTATCGGCGATTTTAGACCCATAAAGAAAATCGGGCTCTTTTTTCAGAAGGTTCAATATGTCCGTTATTCCTGAACTGTTACATGTTTGAATGTATATATTTTTCACAACACATGAATGCTTCCCTTCTTTTAATAATTGGATAAGTTCTCGCATAATTTAAAAATCTAAGTTTTGTTTTAATTGTTCTACATATGTGTTGATGCGAATTAATTCTTCAGGAATATTTATTTTTTGTGGGCAATGTTCATTGCAGATTTGGCATCCAATACAATGATCTGCCTGTCGAACTTTTTCCAAATGACGATCATACCCTACCAGAAAGGCTCGTCTAGCTTTTCTGTATTTTGGATCTTGTTTTCCGGATGCCACTTTCCCTTCATTGATACAAGTGTTGTAATATGTAAAAATACCGGGGATGTCAATTCCATAGGGACAAGGCATGCAATAATCACATGTATTGCAAGGGATGCTTGGATAAGCAATAATTAATGAGGCTGTTTCCTCTAAAAAATCTAACTCTTCTTGGGTTAATGAAACCAACGGCGAATAAGTTCTTAGATTGTCTTGTAAATGTTCCATATAAGTCATTCCACTAAGTACAGTGAGTACATGTTCGTGGGTTCCCGCAAAGCGAAATGCCCATGAAGCAACGCTGAGTTCCGGCTCTCGTTGCTTCAATCGCTCCACAAGGTGATCGCTCATTTTCGATAACCGTCCTCCTTGTAAAGGCTCCATGACTAATGCTTGTATATCTTGTTTTTTCATTTCTTCATAAAGATATTCTGCATTTACATTCCGTCCTGAAGCATGGTGCCAATCTACATAATTAAGCTGGATAAGAATGAAATCCCATTTTAGACTCAGTGAAAGCATGTAATCGAAAAATTCTTTTTCTCCGTGAAATGACCACCCTAAATTTCGAATACGCCCTGCCTCTTTTTCTTTTAGTAAAAAATCGAGTAATCCGTTATCTAAATAGCGTGTTTTAAAAGTTTCCATATCACCTACAGAATGTAACAGGTAGTAATCTAAATAATCGACTTGTAGGTTTTTCATAGATTTGCGATACATCGCAATAGAAGCTTCTCGCGAATGTGTTTCCGGAGAAAAGTTAGAAAGTTTTGTCGATATAAAATAAGAGTCTCTTGGATGACGACTTAGTGCTATACCCGTAGCAGATTCTGAAAGCCCCCTTACATAGACCGGAGAAGTGTCAAAAAAATTAACTCCGTTTGCGATGGCATGATCGACCAGTTCATTTACCATTTCTTGATCAATAACTTCAGTTCCGTCAGCTTGTGTAATCATGGGCCATCGCATACAACCGTATCCCAGTAACGATACTTTGTCTCCTGTTTTATTATTTGTTCTATAAGTCATTTTCCCGGCTTTTCCGGTTGAATAATTTGTAGAAAGTATTGAGTTTTTTTCTCCCGGTTTACATGCGCCAAGTAATGCAGAAGAAGCAATGACACTTCCCCCAAGTGTTTTTAAAAATTTCCTGCGATCGATATTTATATTCATATAAGATGTGTTCTTCTATTTTTCAGTTATTTATATGTTTGTCAATACCTACATATTAAACATATCTGGATTATATAACAAATTTTTCATTGCATTGAATCTTTTTGCGGAGTAATTGCCCATGTTTTGGCTTATATGATTCTATGATTTTTAATTCCCTCCACATATATTGCACTAAATGGTCTCGAAGGACATATATATTCGCAAGCACCACAACCGATACATCGTTCTTCATTTACTACAGGAAATTTTCTTGAGTTCTCGTCGCTTACATGAATAGCTACCATTTCAATAGCCCCTACAGGGCAATGTCGAGCGCAATTACCGCAACTGACCTCGTCATTAAAAACAACACAATTGTTTTTAATGAACTTGGCAGTACCGATTTTGATCGACGATTTTTCGGTAATGTCTATTCTTTTAATGGCTCCTGTAGGACAGATTTCGGAACATCGAGTACATTCTGGCCGACAAAAACCTCGCTCGTATGACATCTCCGGCTGCATCAAATGGGTGAGCTTCGTAGAAGGTCGTAAAACTTGATTGGGGCAAACCGATATACATAATTGACAAGCCGTACAATGTGTATTAAAATGTCTTTCGTTTAAAGAGCCGAAAGGCAGTATGGTTTGGTTTCGTTGCGGTATTTTTTTATTTTCCACAAATGCTAATCCTCCATCTACTTTTTGTGCTTTCGTTTTTATAATGGTCAAAGCAAAAAGAGAAGATAAGGCTAAAAATTGTCTTCGAGATGTCGTTTTTTCATTGGTTGCCGCTACAGCTTGTTGCATATTTGTTTTCGATAGAGAAAAGCGAATCGCATTACGATTACATTTCTCGATACAGTTCATGCATCCTACGCAGCGACTATAATCAATTTGATGTAATTTCGAATCAATACAGGATGCTTTACAATTTCGTTCACAGAGTCCACATCCATTACATTTGTCTGTTGTTATGCGAACTTTGAAAAAAGAAAATTTAGATAAAAACCCCAATAAAGTTCCTACTGGGCAAATACTGTTACAGTATATACGTCCATTTCTCAATGCTAAAAATACTACTATTACTACAGTAATGATAGCGACAATGAGAGATACTCCACCTTTAATCCATACATCCACGGTGTAGAATGCATAACTATCGATTCGTTCTGCTAAATTTGCAAACAAATTATTTATCCAAAGATAAACGGGTGCCAACAAATTCGATACAATACGTCCATACGCACTATAAGGTTCCAGTAATGACGAAACAAAACTTATGTGAATAAAAAGAGCCGCAATAAAAAGAATTAAAATGGAGTATCGGAGCCATGGAATCGCTTTCGAATAGTTGAAACGATTTTTCTTTACTCTGCTTGCTATGTTGGAAAAAATATCCTGAAAAATTCCCAATGGGCAAATAACAGAACAATATATTCGTCCAAAAAACAATGTGAGAATGATTAAAATCAATAATGCAATTACGTTAAGAGATAAGAGGGCCGGAATAAATTGTAATTTTGCCATCCATCCAAAATATGTATGTAAAATTCCTGTAAAGTCTAAAAACAAGAGTGTAAGGAATACAAAGAAAATGATGGCTAATGTAACTCGGACTTTTTTTAGCATAATATTTTTTTTAATAGAGTTGAAGTTTGTATTATGTTATGATTTTATGAAATTTGGTTTCATGTTTTTTTGTATGGAAACTACGGATAACCAGCTTGAATACTCTTTGAATCCACGCCAGATTGCCGTACTCTGCTATAAATCCTATTTCTATACGCTTTAGTGTGTCATGGTGAGGTATGTTATTTTGTACTGCTTTTTTATACTGGCTTTGACTTATCATATTGCCCATTCTTTTTCTGTATGGGTTAATAACAGAAAAAAAATGTTTTCATTGTATGAATGTTAATATTTTCAATTAAAGAAATTAAGATTGCTATTTTGACTACAATATTTGTATTCTATGTTTGTTTACAAATTATCTTTATTTAGAACTATATATTGTTATAGATCCATTTCGAAAAGGATTTCAGGTGTGTAACTTTCACGTATTTTTTTATATGTATTTGCAAGAATACGTATTTTTTAATACTTTTGTATTCTGTTTCTTAAAATGATAAGTGATGGCATCCAAAAAGATTCATGTTTTCTGTTTTAGCGCTACAGGTGCTACTAAACAGACCTCTATGGCGATATGTGAGGGAGTGGGAATCGCATCTGTTGCTAAGTACGACCTTTTAGATAGAGAAAAATGGGAAATGAAACCCATAGAAATCCCTGATGATGAAATTGCCATATTTGGTGTTCCTGTATATGCAGGTAGGATACCTGTGGGAGTAGAAGAAAAATTGAAAAATATTTCAGGAAGGAAAACTCCTGCAATTATTGCGTGTGTTTATGGTAATCGGGATTTTGATGATGCGTTGATTGAACTCAGAGATGTGGTTCAATGCAATGGCTTTATTGTGATAGCAGCAGGTGCTTTTCTCGCACAGCATTCTATTTTTCCAAATGTAGCAGCAGGAAGACCCGATGCTCAGGATTTACAAATTGCAAAAACATTTGGTGAACAGAGTATGAAATTATTGCTTGAAAAAAAAGATATACTTGCGTTGCCGAATGCTATAAATGTAATAGGAAATTATCCATACCAAAAAGTAAAATCTATACCTATAAAACCTAAAACAAATAAAAGATGTAATACCTGTGGTATGTGTGCTCGGCAATGCCCTCAGCAAGCTATTCATTTTAGTAATTCGAAAAACATTGATAAACAAAGTTGCATATCATGTGGACATTGCATTGCTATTTGCCCTCGACAAGCTAAATATTTTGGAGGATTGCTATACCGGATTGTGTCTGGAAAATTCGAAAAGAAATGTGCTGCTCGTAAAGAACCCTATATTGTTTTTAGGTAAAAGTAATACAAAGAAATATAAAACCCATAAAAAGGTAGAGCCTTCTCCATTTTTTATGAGAGCAATTTTCCATAAGATTGATAATTTGAAATTTGACTATTTATAGAGTATTATAAAATATCATGAATACGAGCAAACTATATTTTTGTTTAAAAATACACATAGAAGGAAGAAATCAAAAA
>CAYYUE010000148.1:0-5509 GCA_964474745.1 uncultured Bacteroidaceae bacterium
AGGGGAGGAGCGCATCTTCTTGTGCGTAATTGGTACCGATTCGAGGAGTAACCTTTATATTCTTATCTGGAATTTGGATTGAACTTTCTTCAATCCAAATCGTATTATCCTGCAAGGAAATTCCCGTATGTTTACAGGTGATACCTAGTGCCATCGCAACTTTTCCGGGACCATCAGAGAAATGAATATCTATTTGTTGTTTCTTTCTTCGTTTCAGCATAATAGATTCTCCTTTGTAAGGAAATATTCCTCGCACTAATATAGCATGAGGAATATCGAATACGTTGGTTACAATATTGAACATCGGATACATTCCGTAACAGAGATATACATAAGCCCTTCCTCCTTCTTGGTACATGACTTGGGTTCGGTTGGTCCTCCGATTGTTATAGGCATGCGATGCTTTGTCTACAATCCCATTGTATGCTTCTGTTTCCGTAATAATGCCGGCTGTTATTTCGTTGTCAATATTCGTAAAAAGAAATTTACCAAGAAATGTTTTTGCCAAAGCCACTACGTCGGGTTGCAGGTATAATTCTTGAGATATTTTTTTATTTGTAAAGCATGCTTCCATATTTTATAAATCACAAGAAAAAATCATTACTCCATATCCAATCTATGCCCCATTCGATCTTGTTTCGTTTTTAAATATTTTTCGTTATAAGGGTTAGGTTCTATGATAATAGGCACTGTTTCTGTAATATGCAAACCATACCCTTCCAGACCGCTACGTTTTATAGGATTATTAGTCATCAAACGCATGTTTCCAACGTGCTGGTCACGAAGAATTTGTGCTCCGATACCATAATCGCGTTCATCGGCTTTAAAACCAAGTTTCAAATTTGCTTCTACCGTATCGTACCCTTGTTCTTGCAAATGGTAAGCTCTTAATTTATTCACTAATCCGATACCACGCCCTTCTTGACTCATGTACAAAACCATTCCTTTACCTTCTTTTTCTATTTGTTGAAGTGCGTAATGTAATTGATTGCCGCAGTCGCATTTACAAGAACCGAAAATATCACCTGTAGCGCAAGATGAGTGAACTCGAACCAAAATAGGTTCATCGTCTGTCCATTCCCCTTTGCGCAATACCAAATGAGTTGCATTGTTGTCAAGCTGTGTATATGCAACTAATTGAAAAGTACCCCATTCTGTAGGAAGGAAAACTTCTTCTTCTTTACGGACAAGTGTTTCGTGGGCAATTCGATATGCAATTAAATCTTTGATAGATACAATTTTAATTCCGTATTTTTTAGAGACTTCTATAAGTTCTGGTAAACGGGCCATAGTTCCGTCTTCGTTGATGATTTCGATAAGAGCACCCGCGGGTTTCAATCCAGCTAAACGAGCCAGATCAATAGTAGCTTCTGTATGCCCTGCGCGAACCAATACACCACCGTTACGAGCTCGCAATGGATTTACATGTCCCGGACGACCTAAATCTTGAGCTTCGGTTTTTTCGTCGGCAAGGGCGTTAATAGTAGCTGCTCTGTCATACATAGAGACTCCCGTAGAGCATCCATTTCCAAGCAAATCAACGGTTACCGTAAAAGGAGTTCCCAATAAGGAGGTGTTATCATGAACTTGCATATCTAAATTCAGTTCTTTACAACGATCTTCAGTAACGGGAACACAAAGTACGCCTCGTCCGTTTTTCAACATAAAATTTACTTTTTCGGGAGTTACTTTTTCTGCTGCTATAATAAAATCGCCTTCGTTTTCTCTATCTTCATCGTCTACCACTATTACAAATTTACCTTCTTTGAAATCGGCAATAGCTTCTTCTATAGTATTTAATTTCAAATCCATATGATATTAATGATGTGTTTTTATGTGTAATTTTTCCTTACAAAGATACATTTTTTTTGAGATTAGATTTTATAGCTTAAGAAAGCGAATCAAGAGTAGAGAAAAGTGATGAGCAAGTTAGGATTTATAGGAAGAATATTGTTCTTTGAGAGAGAATTATGCTAAAAAATCAATGTGAAATGCATATTTTAGTTGAGAAGTAGCATATTTCTTTTTCCTTAAATCGATAGAAAAGAATGACATCGTTATCTAATAAAACTTTTTTATCTATTGGAGGTTTATAAAAATATAACATCAATGTAAAATTTAAAAACTACATTATATTTATGGAAAAAACAAATTGTTCTATCTGTAAAAAAGAGATTGAAAAAACAGCACTGACTTCGCTTTCTTCAATACGTCCGGAATTAGTTCGTTTAATCAAAATAGATCATCCGGATTGCAATGAAAATAGTATGATTTGCCATGCAGATCTGAAGGAATATCGGGTGAAGTATTTAGCCCAATTGGTAAAGGGAGAAAAAGGGCATTTGAAAAAACTTGAAAAGGAAGTTCTAAAAAGTATTGCGGAAAACGAAATAATAACCGAAAATGTCAATAATTCAGCGAATGAAAAACTCGTGTTTGGGGACAAGATTGCTGACAAAGTGGCTGAATTTGGTGGTAGCTGGAAATTTATCATTTCCTTTTTTTCAGTACTGGTTGTATGGATTACAGTTAATGCGATTTCCTTGTTTCAAAAACCGTTTGATCCATATCCTTTTATTTTGCTTAATTTGCTTCTTTCGTGCTTAGCTGCCGTACAAGCACCCATTATTATGATGAGTCAAAATAGATTGGAGGCGAAAGATCGTTTGCGTTCCGAGAATGATTATAAGGTAAATTTGAAATCGGAAATAGAGATTCGTACATTGCATGAAAAAGTAGATCATTTGTTACAAGACCAATGGACTAAAATAGTAAAAATACAAGAGATGCAAATTGAACTTCTCGAAGATATTCGTGAAAAACTTGAACATGTCAATCCCAAAGCATTATAAGAATGTCTCTTGAAAGTGAAAATGTGTAAAATGTCGTTTTTTTACGATTATTATGCATATAAAAATGGTAACTTTGTTTCTCAAAAAGCGTACCATGCAAAGCTACCGCATCCTATATCCTTCACCAACTTTAATTCCTTATATTAAGCAGTATTGGATCTTAAAAATAGGCAATCCCATATCTGTTTTGGAGCGAATTATTCCAACGGGATGCATCCATTTGACATTTCATAGAGCAAATCCACCAAAAAAAGTTTTTGAAAAAGCGTGCCAACCGCAAGTTTTTGTAAGTGGACAAACAATGACCTATTCCGATTTGCAATGTACTGCATTACTGGATATGATTTGTGTTGTATTTCAACCTCATGCATCTCAGTTGTTTTTACGGATTCCGGCGTATAAATTCTATAATAACTGTATAGATGTTTGGGATTTGGAGGATAAAGAGCTTACCGCTGTAAGTAAAAGAATAATAGAATCATCAAGCGATGAAGCCTGTATTCAGTTGCTGGATAATTTTTTTATAAACCGATTGCCGGGGTCCATTCCTTATCAAATACAACGTATTGTAAATACCATAAACCATATCAACATACAACCCCAACCCTCTATTTCTCAATTAGCAGAAATGGCATGTTATTCTACGAAACAATTTAACCGTACTTTTACGCAACATGTCGGAACAACACCAAAAGAATTTCTCCGTATTGTACGATTGCAACGCGCATTGCACTTGTTGCAACATTGCCCGAATATTGGATTTACAGAATTGAGTTATATATGTGGATTTTACGATCAGTCGCATCTGATAAAAGAATTTCGATCTTTTTCCGGTTATACGCCTAAACAATACCTTTCGATTTGTAATCCCTATTCCGACTATTTTTCGGAATAGGGATTTTATACTATGATTTTGTATTGTTCTTTATGAATTAATTTTGTTTTTTGCACATGAAATAATTGCAACAGAGGTATTTATTTCATGGATACTTCAATAAAATTATATACAATAATATGTAAATGAGATATTTATATAAGATAGTCCAATTGTAAAAATAAAAGTAGTTATAAAAAAGAAATAGTTTATTTTGAATTGTAGATAATAAGACAAAGATTTAAATATACAATTGACCACGATTGTATGTAAATGGATGTTGATATTTTAAAAGGGAAAAAACAAGGCCGGGTTATAAGAGAATCCGAACCCTGATTATAATATATGTAACGCTCGATAATTTATCTGAATCGTATAAAAATTATTATTTTTTCAACAATTTCTTAATTAAGAAAGCGAAAACGACACTAGAAGCCGCACATAATGCATATATGATATAGTCATATTTATCTCCTTCTTCACCATCAAGAATATACTTGAATATGGGTAAAGAAACTAAAAAAATCAGAATACATATAACGAGTGTAGCAATTACATTTTTTTTCATGCTTAAAACATTAATTGTGTTAAAATTGCAGAGCCGGATGCCCATGCAGCTCCAAAACCAACTGCTCCGACAATTGTACCCCAACTTAAAGGCCCGAATCCTGCCAGGTACCAAGTTCTAAGGAGTGTTCCTGCTGCTCCTAAGCCATCTGCACATGCTATAGCATTCCAATTGATGGCTGCGTTCATTGTTTCATATCCGCTGCCATTATGTCCCCCCCCTTTATTTGCCTCCATCCAAAACTGAAGAGAATACCTTGACGTTTCAATAAAGACTAATAATAATTGCTTATCTCTTGATAGTAAATTATTTATACTGGGTATCAAATTGTTAAGATCGTTTGATTTGGTTTCAAAATTACTGTCATTATGTATTATTTTTATAATTTGTTTACATAAACTCGTAGAAGTTGTATTTAAAAGTTCCTTGAATATAATACTGTCTAGAGTATTCATATCGATGGATGCGAAATAATCATAGATTTCATTTTTTATTTGTATAGTAGGTTCGTAGTTTATTTTGTTAAAATTGTATTTTAATTCCTCGTGACTTATTGGAAGCCCTTTAATCGCCTCGGTCATCAGCATATTGTGACGTTGTCCGATTAATATGGCCATTTCGTGAGTAATTTCGTCGTTCGAAGAATAAAAAGGTTGAAATTCCTCTTGTTCATTATCGGCTATAAGGTCTTCGGATTTATTACATGCCACAAAGCTAACACTTCCGATTATTGCTAGGGCGAATATTGCTATAATTGTATTTTTAATGTTTTTTTTCATTGTTTATATATTTAGATTTGTATAAGCAAGTTAATGCATATTATATGTACTAACCCCCTCAAGAAATGAGGTATTTCAAAAAACGTGCCTTTGCAAATTTGTTACAAAGTCGGCTTACGTCGAAAAATAATGCGTAAATTTTTAGAATAAAAATGATATAACGTTAAGTTCGTCAGCTAAAGTGTTTGGAAGCAAGGGGCCGTATTGTATTTACAAGAGATGTTCTATTTACTTCCTCAATCACCTTCTTTTTGTTATTGCCTCGCTAGTTGCATTACGACTACCGATGCTCCCATTGGCTCAAGTTCGTTTTCCCTAATTTCCAAATGCGTTTATTTCCAAATTCGAATAAGACAAAGGAGGAGTGAACACACTTACAATAGATAAAATAGCATGATTTTTTGCTTAATGTATAAATAGACAGGCCTTTGTTATG
>CAYYUE010000149.1:0-5489 GCA_964474745.1 uncultured Bacteroidaceae bacterium
CCACTTATCATTTATTCTATTCAACAAAAAGAAAGAGTAGGTGTTGACAACGTAAACGCCTGCTTATTTCTTTTTTCGAGTATTTTTATTTTTCTATAAATTTATACTTATATACAATACAAAAACATAAGGTTTTTTATGTCAAAGTACTTTCGTTGTTCCATCAGGGCAAGAAGCCATCTCTACATAAACATTCTATTTATAAAAATTCCTTCCGGTCAAGCGTTTTTTCTTTGTTCGTTTATAGTACAGCGGCAATTATCTCTAAGTTAAATCAACCGACGAGCTGTATATAAAACTATTTAAATCAAATCTTAGTAAAAATACTTTTCCGATAAATAAAAAAACAAAAGGAAATACCCCTTTCTTATAAAACCCGCAAATCATAATTCTCCTAATGCGGGATCCGAATCATCCTGATTGTGTTCTTTTTTTAATTGAAGTTTCACTATTTCCAGCTCTATTTCCATGCGAACCAGATCTTTTACTAAAGTTTCTATTTTTTGATCTTTTTCGTGTATCAGTTGCAGTAATGCGGAAACACTGTCGGAAGAATGAATCCTCCTCCCATAGCCTATATCCGATTCTTGCGCCGAATAATCCTCTTTTTTATCCTCTTTTGGATAAAAATTTATCATTTTCCCTTCTCCTGTTAATAGCCAATTTCGACTGATTTCGGGAAATATTTTACAAATTCTATCTACATATAATGTAGAAAATTTACCTTTCCCATTTAAGAATCGAGACAAGGAAGGACGATCTATATCCGCTATTTCACATAATTGAGAATTATTTCGAACGTTATGCTCTCTTTCAAGATAATTTTTTAATTCCAAAAACCGTTCTATATCAACAGATTGCATTTTTATTTTACTTTTATACACATTTTTTATACAAGAAATACAAAATAATTGTGTATATTTGCACAATTATTCAAACGCTTACTTACAAAGATAGTAAATTTATTCTTTTAGTACGTCTCAAATTTTAGAAATATAGAAGTTCTCCCAAAGCTTCTGTATAAATTATCCCTATCCAACAAGAAGAAAGAAGAGGAGTTAAGATCAAAAGACTCGCTTCTTTCTTTATCTTGAGCATCTCCTCTTTTATAAATCAATTATTTTTATATACTCAATAAAAACACGCAAGTTTTTTTGATTTTAGATGTACTATAAAGGTTCAATTATAGTTATTAATAAACACTATTTAAACGTTATATGAAGAAATTTTTTGTAACACTGATTTTTACGATAGCCTGTTTTCAAATTTTCGCGGCTTCTATTTTGATTCCGATGGATCATGTGCAAAAGAATCATTTAAAAGCATATGGATTAGCGTATTGGGTCCTTGAACAAGAAGCCGAAATTTCATGGCTGCTTAATTACAGGGGAGGTTCTTTCATGATGTCGTACGCACCCGAAATTGAACGTGAATGCAAATTACGAGGCATTACTTGCGAAGTTATTACCGATGGACAATCTACGGCTATTGTATCGGAGATAGCCGATCCATCTATTAATATGGATGTTGTTCGATTGCAAAAAGCTCCTAGAATCGCTGTATATTCGCCGAAAAGCAAATTACCTTGGGACGACGCGGTTACATTGGTTCTTACTTATGCGGAAATTCCTTACGATATTGTTTACGATGAAGAAGTTATATCCGGAGTATTACCTATGTATGACTGGCTGCATCTACATCATGAAGACTTTACAGGCCAATTTGGAAAATTCTGGGGTTCTTACCGAAATCAACAATGGTATATCGAGGATGTTCGATTACAAAACGAAACGGCGAAAAAGCTAGGTTTTCAAAAAGTTTCGCAACTTAAACTGGCTGTTACTCATAAAATACGTGATTTTGTAACGGGAGGAGGTTTTTTGTTTGCGATGTGTTCTGCACCAGATAGTTACGATGTTGCATTATCTGCCGAAGGTGTTGACATTTGCGAAAGTATGTTTGATGGAGACCCAATGCTACCCAACGCTCAAAATCTATTAGACTACAACAAGACGTTTGCTTTTAAAGATTTTCGCATTAGCACCAACCCCAGCGAATATGAGATTTCTACTATTGATGTGAATCCTTATGAACGAGCGAAACGGGTTACGGAAAAAAACGATTTTTTTACTTTGTTCGATTTTTCCGCGAAATGGGACTGGATTCCTACGATGCTTACGCAAAACCACGAACGTATCGTCAAAGGGTTTATGGGGCAATCCACGGCTTTTCGCAAACAGTATGTAAAAACCAATACTTTGATTCTGGGCGAAAACAAAGAGCTTAACGAGGTTCGTTATTTACACGGGACCATGGGAAAAGGGACTTGGTCTTTTCTGGGAGGACATGACCCTGAAGATTATCAACATTATGTTGGAGATCCCCCTACTGACCTCTCGTTGTACCCCAATTCACCGGGATATAGGCTAATTTTAAACAACATTCTTTTTCCGGCAGCGAAAAAAGAAAAACACAAAACCTAATATAAAGATTATTTTATCATGCTAAAAAAAATACTTGTCGTATTCATTTTACTGGTATTTCATACTTTTGCATCTGCTCAAATATGGATCACTTACAACACTCACAATAGTGATATTCCGGGCAACACGGTACTCGCACTCGTTGCTGATAAAAATGGAAACAAATGGATAGGGACGAGTGAGGGCTTGTCAAAACTTTCCGGAAAAACATGGACCGATTACGCCATGTTCAATAAAAAATTAAAAGGACAGTATGTAAATTGTCTCACTGTCGATAAAAACGGGATACTTTGGATTGGTACGGATGACTACGGTGTTATCAAGTTCGACGGCACGCATTGGCAAGAACATGAATCTGAAACGAAGCGTTTAAAAATGAAATTTGTACGCGATATTGCTATCGATAACAACGACGTAAAATGGATAGGCGTTACATTAGGGGGATTGGTTCGTTTTGATAATAAAAATTGGAAAAAATACACTTCGAAAGATTCGGATCTTTTGAGCGATTTTATTCTTTGTGTTACTATTGATCAAAACAATTTAAAATGGATCGGAACAAACGAAGGTCTTTCGGTTTTTGACGGAAATAATTGGACCAACTATAATAAACGCAACGGAAAACTTCCCGACAATATTGTTCCTGCCGTAGTAGTAGACAAAAATAATGTAAAATGGATTGGAACGTTAGGCGGTTTGTGTCGTTACGATGATCGCTCTTGGAAAACTTATAATACTTCCAACAGTGAATTGCCGAGCAATCAAATAAATGATTTGGCTCTAGATAATAACGGTATTCTCTGGGTTATTACAGATAAAGGTATTGCCGCATTCGACGGTGCACGCTGGATTGTGTACAACAAAGAAAATAGCGAACTTCCTGACAATATGATTCAGAATATTTCTATTGACAATCAGAATAATAGATGGCTCGGCACTAATTTTTACGGTGTTACTCAATTTTCAGGATATAGTATTTGCGGAAAAATAACCGACGAAAACGGACGTGTAATGGCAAACACGAAAATACAAGCCGGAAGCAATTTACATACAACCGACGAAAATGGGAACTATCGTATCGACGTTACTTCCGGAAGCAATATTACATTGCAACCTGTTGCTTCGGGGTATCATTTTGATCCTCCCTCAAAATCCTTCAACGGAATTTCGAATTTCCTATTCGAGCAGAATTTCACGGCGAAACGTGAAACGTTAATTGCGCAAGGAAGCGAGAATAGTGGAGGGAATAAAGTTGTGGTTACTCCTTTTTTAGAAGAAGGGTACATTACCATTACTTTTGACGAAGAAGTTGCCGAAGTTGAAATATTTTCAGATTCCCGCACTTTTCGAAAAATAGAAAATTACAAACGCGGAAATAAAATCAATATTTCTAAATTTCCTAAAGGGCTTTACACGATTGCAGTACGCACATCGAAGGGTGAAAAGAAAATATCTTTAAATAAAAAGCATTAACAATCAATGCCTCAGTAGCTGTTTACTCCTTTCCAATCTAAAAAACAATTCTTGCGTCAAGAAAAAGTTGTACTTTTGATTCTGTTATTTTTAACTTTACATTCAAAATACACGACTGAAAATGAATAAAAAAAATTACCTCTTTGGCCTCATCATTATTGGGATTCTTTATTTTATATTCGGATTTGTAACCTGGCTCAACGGAACATTAATCCCATTTTTAAAAGCCGCTTGCCAACTTAGTGATTTTGCTGCTTATTTAGTTACTTTTGCTTTCTACATTTCTTACTTTGTTTGGGCATTGCCTTCATCGCGCATTTTGAAAAAAACAGGATTCAAAAATGGCATTGCCATCGGGTTGTTTGTTATGGCTATCGGGTCTTTTTTATTTATTCCTGCATCTTACACGCGTTCGTATGTCTTATTTTTGATAGCTCTTTTTATTCTAGGTTCGGGGCTTGCTTTAATGCAAACGGCAGTAAATCCATATGTAACGATTTTAGGCCCTCTGGAAAGTGCTGCCAAGCGAATCAGTATTATGGGCATTTGCAATAAATTAGCGGGCGTATTAGCTCCTATCGTATTCGCTTCCATTTTGCTTTTTGGGTTCGACGGACTAATGCAACATATAAATACCACCCAGTCAATAGTTGAAAAAGAAGCGTTGCTTGATAATTTGGCTCTTCGGTTAGTGAATCCTTATTGGGTAATGACAATTATCCTGATAGCCTTGGGCATTTTGGTTTGTTTTACGCATCTTCCAGAAGTTAAAGAAGAAAATGATGATGTGTGTGAAAAAGGAGTTCTTTCTATCTGGCAATATCCACATTTATGGTTCGGGGTTATCGCGTTATTCTTTTATGTAGGTGTAGAAGTTATTGCGGGCGACACCATCATACAATACGGCATGTCATTAAACATTGCGCAAGAATCGGTTACATATTTCACCAGTCTTACGCTCATTTCTATGGTTATAGGCTACTTCGTCGGAGTTGCGCTTATTCCTAAAGTAATTTCTCAGCGTCAAGCATTGATTGGATGTTCGCTATTGGGTATCGTTCTAGCAACGGCTGCTATTTTAATTCCCAGCAACCTCGCATTTCGTTTCCCTTTTATCGATTTGGCAACATTTCATACGATCGAAATGGTAATACCTTATACCGTATTTTTTGTTGCGCTTCTCGGACTGGCAAATTCATTGGTATGGCCTGCCATTTGGCCTTTAGCTTTACAAAACGTTGGAAATCATACAAAAACAGCTTCTGCATTGCTTATTATGTCTATTGCCGGCGGTGCATTATTACCTCTTTTGTATGGAAAATTAGCCGATCATGTTGGAACACAACAAGCATACTGGATTGCAATACCTTGTTATATAATTATTTTTTGTTTTGCCTGGTTCGGTTGTAAACTAAGAAAAAGAAAAACAGCGTAGAAAAGAACATATTTGTAATAACAATTGCAGTTTTATAAAATTACTGTTTTTCTGTAAGATGCTTCCAATATCGTACGGGCATATCCTGTCGTTGTTTA
>CAYYUE010000150.1:0-5456 GCA_964474745.1 uncultured Bacteroidaceae bacterium
ACTTTTTTATTTCTTTTAAAAGATACTTTTTATTATAAATGAAATATCTTTAAAACACATCACTATAACCCAAATCTTTCCTTTATCTTTTATAAACCAAGTAATCGTATAGTTTATATTTTAACTATTATATGTTTTTTTATTTATACCTTTGTAAATTATTTATCAATCCATTTTATACAAAAAAAATTATTTAATTATGAAAAAGTTCTTGAAGCTCTTTGGAATTGCTTTAATCGCAGGAAATTTATTATTCATCTCATGTGGAGAGAAGGACAACGGTGATAACAATGGCCCAAATAACAATCCTCCGGCAAACAATATCATTGGATTTAGTTATGCATTTGAAGACGTTGCAACTTGGAAGCCAGGAAGTGTTTTTGTTATGTATAGTTCCGATTCAGTGGCAGGTGATGTAAAAAATACCTTAAACGGAATCATATTGAAGGATGTTTATACTATGGATGAACTAAACAGTTGGGATTTTGATGATTTGGATAAACAACCAAAACCTTATATCATATTTCAGATTCCCGGCTTAGAAGGTTCTTATTCAGGGGTTTTTGACATAACAGCAGAAGTAACCGATTTAATAGGGGTACTATATGTATCGGGAACTACATCGTTTATGGGACAAACTCTACCTACCGGTTGGGTCATGAAAACTGCAACCGCAACTATTACGCAAGTAGATCTTGTTCATTGGAAACTCTCGGCTACTATATCTGCTACCATGGGTGACTTTATGAATGTTATAACAGAGGGTATAATGGGAGATAACTCAGAAAAAATACTTACGATGACTATTGATGATTTTCCTATCAATCAGGATATTGACATTGATATTACAAAAAAAATAAAAATGCGATAAGAAGAACTCGACTTCTCAAAAAAACCTCTAAAAATGTATAATTGTTTTTAGAGGTTTTTTTATATGCTCAAATTTTATTTTTTATTCCTTTTGATATGAAATTATATTTTTTTTATTTTTGAGAATACATGTTTTATCTTTATTTCTCTAGAAAATGATCTGGTAAAAACCCAAATAAAGTAAACCTGTTTTTGACCCTAAATGTATAGATAAAAAGTTGTATTTTTGTACGAAATTTATATGAACGAAAATGAATATAAAGATCCAAATATTGCGGCTTTTTTTTGTCGTATTGGTTGTGCACCGGGCCATAGGGCAAGATATTCATTTTTCTCAGATCGATATTAATCCTATTTTGTTGAATCCTGCATATTCCGGTTTTTTCGACGGCAAAGGACGTTTTGGAGTTGTTTATCGTAATCAATGGGCATCGGTAAGCGATCCTTACCAAACATTTGGTCTTACGGGTGAATGGAATTTGTACAGAAGTAAGTATTACGGTGACGGATTTAATGTAGGTATTACTTTTACACGCGATGAATCGGGAAGCTTAGATTACGGAATTACTCAGGGGAATATCATTCTTTCTTATTTTAAAGGACTGAATAGGAAAAACAATAATTTTATTTCATTGGGTATTTGCGGAGGATTCGGGCAACGGTCGTTCAATCTCGATAATGCCATTTTTCCCGACCAAGATGAAGTATTTCAAAATATAAATAGCACGTATTTTGACTTGAGTATTGGTATTGCATGGTTTTATAATCCGGTAAATAATTGGGTTTGGAAACTCGGATTTGGAGCTAAGCATGTAAACAAACCGAATATTTCGCATATGCAATTAGATGATATTTATCTGGCTCCCAATTATAATGCATATGTACGTATGGAGTACCGGTTTTCCGATCTTTTTTCCATACTGCCCGTATTAGTATGCCAGTTTCAAGACAAATATACGGAGTTTTTGTATGGAACCGATTTTAAATGGTATGCCTATGAAGAGCCCGGACGTGAGATCAATTTTTCAGCAGGTATCTATTTTCGACAAAGCGATGCCATCGTTTTCGGTTTAAATGCCGAATACAATGCTTTTCTTCTTGGATTAAGTTATGACACCAACATCTCGTCATTAACTCCGGCAACTCATTCCATAGGAGGATTTGAACTGGCATTGGTTTATCGTATTAAAAACAGAAAAAATATACGAAATAAGGTAATTCCTTGCGCTACTTTTCTGTAATTATCACAACAATATATGAAAACACTTGTCCACATAAAAAAAATATCGACACACGTTACCGCAATATATATAATCGTTATGTTGCTTTTACCATTGTGTACTTTTGGGCAAAATGCGGATTGGAAAAGAGGGGATGATGCCTTCAAAGTAGGATATTACAATACTGCTTTAGATTATTACAAACTCGCATTAAAGAAAAATGCTACCAACGTAGATTTATTATATAAAGCCGCACGCGCTGCACAATTTTGTAACGATTATGAACAAGCTATATATTTCTATCGTCGATTATTAAATACTTCCGGTTCTTCAATATATCCTGAGGCGGCTCTTTATTTAGGTTCTATGTTCCGTTATAATAACCAATCTGATTCGGCAATTGTATATTTTGAAAAATATTTAGCACAAAGCAAAACAAAAAAAATCCAATTTAAAGAACGTGCGAAACAAGAACTTTCTGCTTGCAAATGGGTATTACAACAAAACGATACCATTTCAGAATATCAAATTATTCACACAGGAAAGCAAATCAATACCAAAAATAGCGAAGCAGGTGCTATTTTAATTGATTCGGTTATATTGTTTTCCAGGACAGTACCTATCTCAATGTCCAAATCTCAAAATGCAATGTTTTCTGACTTCATCCTTACCCAAATTTACCAGTCTCGATTTTTGAAAAATGGAAAATTATCCAAATCTTCATTAAATGAATGGGGACTGAACGATAGTGACAAACATACGGGCAATCTGACCTATGATGCAACTAGTAAAACCATCTATTTCACCCGATGCGATCCTTCTTCTGTATCCGATGTATTGTGTAAAATCTATATGTCGAAATACGAAAATAAAAAATGGAGCAAGCCGAAAAAAGTAGGTTCGGACGTAAATTTGGATGGCTATACATCTACGCAACCTGCAATAGGACACACTGATGGAAAAACCATATTATATTATGTTTCAGATCGTCCCGGAGGCAGTGGAAATTTAGATATTTGGTACGCCGTTATTGAAGAAGACCGTATTGGAAAAAGCATCAATTTAGGTATTCCTGTTAATACGCCCGGTGATGAAATAACCCCTTTCTATTCGGATAACACACAGGAATTGTATTTTAGTTCCGATTGGCATTATGGATTTGGAGGTTATGATATCTTTGTATCGAAAGGTACCCGTGATCATTGGCAAAAACCCGTTAATCTGGGAAGACCTATCAATACATCAGCCAATGACTTATATTTTTCGATGCATTTACCAGATACATCCAACGGTTTCTTAACCTCAAACAGGAAAGGTTCTTTTTTTATTGCCGAAAATACGTGTTGTAATGATATTTATCAATGGGTTCGAATGCAAGATACTACATGTCCCTGTTTGAAAAAAAAATCGATAAAAAAAGATTCCATTCCCATCGCGATAACAAAATCCAATCAAGAAAAAATACGTTCGCTATTACCTATTATCCTATATTTTCATAACGATGAACCCAATCCGCGATCTACAGAAACCACTACTCTACTAACCTATAAAGACACTTACGAAACATACCGCAATCAAAAAGATGAATATAAGTATGCACATCGTTTACTCGCAGATTCAGTGGAACGTAAACATATTTATGAAAAATTAGATGCCTTTTTTGAAAACCAAATAGAAAAGAGTTATCGAGATTTAGAGTTTTTTCTAGATGTTTTGTACCTTGATTTGGAAAAAGGAAAACAAATAAAACTCCTTATAAAAGGATATGCGAGTCCTTTACATACAGGCAAATATAATTATAATCTTTCCAAACGGAGAATTTCTTCGTTTATAAATCAATTGTTGTATTACAAAAACGGAGCTCTGATCCCATATTTGTTGAAAAACGAAAAAGAAAATGCCCAGTTGCAGATAGAAGAGCTTCCTCTTGGTAGTGCAAAAGCGAATAAAGATGTAAGCAGTAACAACAACGATTTACGCCAATCGGTATACAGTGTAGAGGCTGCTAAAGAACGTAAAATCGAAATCATAGACTATCAGTATATTGATTCGCTTCAAAAAACGGAACCTTCCTATTTACAATCGTTTATCCACCCATTTTTTTTAGGAAAGATCCAACAAGACACAATCGTAGAAAAAGAAATAACAATCCCTTTACAGGTGGCATCGGAAACCGAAATTCAACAAGTTGATGCAACGAGTCCTAAAATAACTATTCTGACTTTTTCGAAATCCAAAGCAAAGACAGATGTTATTCTCAAAGTACAAATAAATACTTTTAAAACACAAGCTAAAAAATCTGTTACGGTTCCTATTTCCATACGATTTTCCAATAATATGAAAAATCAAATGCTATTTCTTGAATACGATGTGATTCCAAAATAAAAGAACTAATGATTCCGATATGTTTTCGAAGAAGGTTTTATTTGAGCAATAATCACACCCGCAATTGCAATACACATCCCTATCACTTTATTTGAAGTAATATATTCCTGCCCTAATAACGTAGCAAAGAGCAGAGTAAACACCGGAATGGAATTATTGAATACACTGGCTCGAGAGGCTCCTATTCTTTGTATTCCGTAGTTGAAAAACACATAAGAAAACGTAGAGCAAAAAATACCTAAACAAGCCAAGAGAAAAAAGATTTTAGGAGTAAAATGAACTTGAATCAAACTATCGTAATCGATTAGAAATAAGAAAGGAACAAAGTAAATCAATCCGATTAAATTTTGATAAGCCGTAATTGTAAACGGATGATATTTATTGACTACTTTCATCAACAACAACGTATAAAGAACGGCAATAAATACAGCGCCGAAAAGCAAAATTACACCTTTAGAATCTGCCGAAATTTCCATATTCTTATTCACAATCATAACCACAATACCCATAAGCGACAATAAAACGCCAATAATGTTGATCATCCGGAGCCGATCATGATATACAAAATACAACCCAAACGGTATAAATACGGGAATCGTGGCAATAATAATAGAGGAAATACCTCCCGAAACCAACTTGATACCTGTATTTTCGCATAAAAAGTATAAAAAAGGTTCCAGCAGAGCCAATCCCCAAAAATATTTCCAATCTTCTTTTCGAATCCGTTCCCATTTTTTTATAACCATTAAAAACGGAACAAAAACAACAGATGCTATCAGCAAGCGAAAGGTAACGATAATCGACGGAGTCATAAAAAAGTCGCTTAAAAAAAGCTCTTTTGTCATTACAAAAGAACCTCCCCAAAATATAGCTGTTAAAACCAATAAGGTATATGTAAGAATATTGCTTTTTTGCACGTATGTATGTATTTTCAGTCGACGATAAAACGATTTTTTATAAAAAATTCTTTGTCGGATAAGA
>CAYYUE010000151.1:0-5421 GCA_964474745.1 uncultured Bacteroidaceae bacterium
TGATCGACCTACTCCTAAAACATTTGGCTAAAGATAAAATTTGAATTTTGCTTATTCATATTTTCAATTGTTGAATATTTATAATTGTTATATAAATACGGAAAACGATTATGTATTATATAATACCTTAAATACAAGATGGGTTAAAAATTGGAATATTTTTAAATATAAAGAACATACATTGCCAAAGAGTGAAAATCATAAATTTTGCTAGTCATAGAAAATATATTATTGCACAATATTGTTTTCTTTTTTTCGTAATAGAACCAGCGAGTTAGGATATTTTTAAAACATTTCAATATCAATATTTTTTAAAGCGACTATTTTTATTGCAAAGAAAAATAACTACATATAATATAAAGTTGACATTATATAATATCAAAAAATTATTGATATTAGGATTCGTTTTAGCCTGTTTTACAGGCCAAATTCGTGCTCAGTTTCGGCGTAGTCAGGCAGAAATAGGACTAATGATTGGTGGAATGAATTATATAGGAGATTTAAACAATCAAAGTA
Organism: uncultured Bacteroidaceae bacterium; assembly: GCA_964474745.1. Taxonomy (GTDB): domain Bacteria; phylum Bacteroidota; class Bacteroidia; order Bacteroidales; family P3; genus HGM05376. Next base: position 517 of record CAYYUE010000151.1, read on the forward strand.
TGTTGGGGCGCCTACGTCCAGCTATAGGGGGATTGTTTCGTTATAATTTAGGTCAGCGATGGGTTCTTCAGTTTTCTGGTGCATATGGTCAAATAGAAGGAGGAAATCCAGATGTTATAAGGAATCGGAATCTCAGTTTTCGATCTTCTATAATAGAAGGATCTATACAAATACAATTTAACTTTTTGCCTTTTGGTTTTGGTCATGGAGGTTATCGATGGACTCCATATTTATTTTGTGGATTTGGATTTTTTGGTTTTAATCCGAAAACTCAATATACGGATCCTATAACGGGTGTTACAGACTGGTATGAACTTCAACCTTTAGGAACGGAAGGCCAAGGAAATCCTAAATATTCGGAACGGATGCCCTATTCTCTTGTTGAAAAAATGATACCTTTTGGACTTGGAATTAAATGGAAACCAACTCAATATTTTTCATTGGGAGTTGAATATGGATTTCGGAAAACATGGACGGATTATCTGGATGATGTAAGTACAACTTATGTAGAGCAAGAAGTTTTGATAGAGAATGGTGGTAAAATAGCTGGTGTTTTGAGTGATCGTACAAATGAAATTATTTCCGGATATATAAATCCTGCTGGATTGAAACGAGGTGACGATTCGTTAAACGATTGGTTCGCCTTTTTCGGAATTACTGCGACGGTACAACTGGACGCGATATTCTCTTTTTTGGGTTGGGGGCCTAAATGTGACGTGAAGAGATAACATTTTTGAAATAGAACATAATTAATTATACATAATGAATATAGTAATTGACCCTGAAAATATGCCTCAACATGTAGCCGTTATCATGGATGGAAATGGCCGATGGGCAAAAAAACAATTGAAAGAACGTATTTTTGGACATCAAAATGCTATACGAGCTGTAAAGGATACAGTAGAATGTGCAGCAGAATTAGGAGTGAAGTATTTAACATTGTATGCGTTTTCCACAGAGAATTGGAATCGCCCTCAGCAAGAGGTGAATGGACTTATGCAATTACTAGTTAAATGTATACGTGAAGAAACTCCTACATTGCAAAAAAACAATATTCGGTTACAAACGATAGGGAATACCAAAAGCTTACCAAAGGATACTTATGATGAACTGATGAATAGTATACAGGATACTTCAAACAATACAGGAACTGTATTGATTTTAGCATTGAGTTATAGTTCGCGGTGGGAAATTAAAGAAGCCATTCAGAATATTATTACGGATGTTCAAAAAAATGTTTTAAGTAGTTGTAATATTACAGAAACAACATTGCGAGATTATTTAACAACCGCAGATTACCCAGATCCTGATCTGTTAATCAGGACTAGCGGAGAGTATCGGATCAGTAATTTTATGCTTTGGCAACTGGCTTATACGGAACTTTATTTTACAGAAAAACTTTGGCCTGATTTTCAAAAACAAGATCTTATAGAAGCTATTGTAGATTATCAGGGACGTCAACGTAGATTTGGGAAAACAGAAGACCAAATAAAAAAATCTTGAACATTATAGTGAATTTTGTTTGAAGCATATAAAATATAACTTTATAATCGAACAATTGAAAAATATTATGTACTTTTGTTCGTTATTTTTGCACCTTATATGAGCCTAGTGGCTTATGTTTGCGTGTGTTGTTGTATGCTAATTTTTATTTAGCGATATAAAAATGAAATTTGAAGGAAGAAAGATATAATCAAAATAATAATATACTACAGATGAAAAGAAAACTGTTTCCCATCTTTATTGCCATACTTCTAATAACACCTTTAACCAAAGCACAGACTGTAATTGGAAATGAAGATGTCTACGATATTGACTATTTGACTCCTAAACAATATGAGATTGGAGGTATAACTATCGAAGGAGCAGAAAAACTGGATAATAGAATGATTTTATTGGTTGCAGGATTACAAGTAGGAGATAATATTGCTATTCCTGGAGACAAAATATCTACTGCTATCGATAAATTATGGAAACAAGGGCTTTTTGAAGACGTTAAAATCAGCGTTTCCAGAATACAAAACAATATGGTTTTCCTTAATATAAAACTCGAACAACGACCTAAGTTATCTAAGTTCCAATTTAAAGGAATCAAGCGTGGTGATGTGGATAAACTTCGAGAAGAGATGAAAATTGTTGTAGGAGATGTTGTTACGGAGAATCTTATTACAACTTCAAAGAATATGATTCGGGCGTATTACATTGAAAAGGGCTACCACAATGTAGACATTCAGGTAGAAATGCAACCGGATACGACAAAAAAAGAACGCCCCGAAGTGATATTGATTTTTCATGTAGATAAGAACAAAAAAGTAAAGATCAAATCAATAACATTTGAAGGAAATAAGACACTGTCGGAAAATTCTTTAAAGAAAGAAATGAAAAATACCCATGATGTAAATTATTGGCGTAAATTTTACTTTTGGACACCTAGCTTTTGGAAAAAATCAAAGTATATTGAAGCAAATTATAAATCGGATTTAGAAGCTATTGTAGATAAATATAATGAAATGGGATACCGTGACGCGAAAATTGTATCCGACACAATGAATAGTGGTGACGATGGGATGCTTCATATAAAAGTAAAAGTGTATGAAGGGCGTAAATTTTATTTTCGAAACATTACGTTTTCTGGAAATACGGTTTATCCTTCTTCACAATTGGCAAGACTTATGCGAATTGAAAGTGGAGATCCATATAACAGAAATGTATTGGAGCAAAATATATCTGCCGATCCAAGTGGGACCGATAACATAACGTCGTTATATATGGATAATGGATATTTGGCTTTTCGTGCAATACCTACAGAAATAGGTGTAGAGAACGATTCTATCGATATTGAAGTCAGAATTAGAGAGGGAAGTCAATTTAGAATTAATAAAATTGCGATATCTGGAAATACAGTGACGAATGATAAAATTATCATGAGGGAATTGTATACACGTCCAGGTGATTTGTTCAGTAAAGATGCAGTTATGCGTAGTTTACGAGAATTATCTACTCTTCAATTTTTTAAACAAGAATCGTTAGTTCCTGATGTGCAACCCAATGAAAATGGTACCGTTGATATTACTTATAAACTGGAAGAACAACCTACCAGTCAAATTTCTTTATCCGGAGGTTGGGGTGCTGGAATGGTAATTGGTACCGTAGGTCTTTCGTTCAATAATTTTTCTATTCGAAATATATTTAATAAAAAAGCATGGCGTCCTCTTCCTGCAGGGGATGGACAGCAACTTTCTATTAGTGCACAAACAAATGGAACATATTATTATTCAATAAACGCAGCTTTTACGGAACCTTGGCTTGGAGGTAAAAAACCGCAAGCATTAACGGTATCTGTTTATCATAGCCTTTATAGCAATGGGTATACATACGATAAGGACAGTGATAAATATTATAGCATGCGTATTACAGGGGGAGGTGTTTCATTAGCAAAACGTCTTACTTGGCCGGATGATTATTTTATGTTATCGCAAGGATTAATTGTTCGTAGATACAATGCGGTAAACTATACAAGTTTCTTATTCTCCAATGGATATGCAAACGATATTAGTTATAATGCTACATTAAGTCGAAATTCACTGGATTCTCCGATCTATCCCCGTAGTGGATCCGAAATGTCTATTGGAGTGCAGGCGACGCCTCCGTATTCACTTTTCTCTAATAAAGATTATGCAAAACTTGAGGATCAAGAAAAATATAGATGGTTGGAATACTTTAAGATTAATCTAAGAGGTTCGTGGATGTTTAATCTTGTAGGAGATTTAGTAGTTAATGCACGATTCCGTTTTGGTTTGATGGGGTATTATAATGATGGAATAGGTCTTTCTCCTTTTGGACGTTACTATTTAGGAGGAGACGGATTATCTACATGGGCTTTAGATGCTCGAGATGTAGTCGCATTCCGAGGTTATAGTACTTATGCATTAAGTCCGATGGATGCATCAGGTAATTACACAGGTGCTGCTGTGTATGATAAATTTACCTTGGAATTGCGTCAGGCCATTACCAATACATCTAGTGCAACAATATATGTATTGGGATTTTTAGAGGCAGGAAATTCTTGGTTGCGAGCTAGTGAATTTCAGCCGTTTAGTTTATATACGTCGGCAGGATTTGGAGTGCGATTGTTTATGCCAATGTTTGGCTTAATAGGTGTGGACTGGGGATATGGTTTCGATAATAAAACAACAGGAGGTTCTCACTTCCATTTCTCGATAAATCAATCGATAGACTAATATAAATTGATAAATAATATAAAAAATAGAGACATGAAAAAGACCATTTTAATACTATCAATGCTCATGGTATTCACAGGAGTTGTGAATGCTCAAAAATATGCATGTGTAAATACTGAATATATTTTGTCAAGTATTCCGGAGTATGAACAAGCTCAAAAATCATTAGATAAATATTCAATTGATTGGCAAAAAGAAATTGAAGCAAAGTTTCAGGAGATTGATAAATTATATAAGTCCTATCAAACAGAAGCAGCTCTTCTTCCTGAAGATTTGAAAACAAAACGACAAAATGAAATTATAGCAAAGGAAAAAGAAGCCAAAGATTTGCAACGTAAGCGATTCGGCTCTGGAGGTGATTTGGAAAAGAAACGCGAAGAATTGATGAAACCGATTCAGGATAAAGTATATGAAGCTATTGAAAAAACAGCAGAAACAAAAAATTATGCTTTCATTTTAGATAAAGCCGGTTCTACAACTCTTTTGTATGTAAGTCCTAAAAGTGATATTAGCAATGAAATATTAGAATATTTGGGATATAATAAATCAGGAAAAAATACGACTTCCACTAAAACAACAAAGAAGTAATAAATGAAAGCGAACAGGGAACAAGATTGTTTATATAAAAAAAATCTGTATCTTTGTAGTAAGATTGTAAGAAAAG
>CAYYUE010000152.1:0-5334 GCA_964474745.1 uncultured Bacteroidaceae bacterium
CAAGTTCGTAATCTTTTCAATCAAATTAATTATACGCTGGGTGGATCTAATGGAAGTGTCCGTGATTATTATTATGAAAATTCATATAAAAAATTAACTTTGGAGTTTGATATAGTTGGACCCTATACTACTCAATATGACATGGCATATTATGGGAATCGAGGTAATTTCGGCTATCAAGCTTTTGCACAAGAAGCTATTCATGCAGCTGCATCTGATATTGATTATTCAAACTATGACAATGATTATGACGGTTATGCAGACGGCCTCCATATTTTATTTGCGGGTTATGGAGAAGAAGCCGGAGGTGGAGTGAATTGCATTTGGTCGCATAAAAGTCAATTATCAACCCCCATATCACATAACAGAACTTATGTCTCATTGTATTCTTGTTCCCCTGAATTAAGTGGAAACTATGGTTCGAACCTTACTTCTATAGGAGTTATCTGTCACGAATTAGGGCATGTCTTTGGAGCTCCAGATTTTTATGATACTGATTATTCCTCTTCCGGAGGTAATTATGAAGGCACAGGAAAATGGGATATTATGGCTAGCGGAAGCTGGAACAATGAGGGGAAAACGCCTGCTCATCATAATCCTTATTCTAAAATTTATATTTATAAGTGGGCCTCTGTTACAGAACTTGACTCAGCTTGTTCTGTAATAATAAAACCTTCGTACAATTATTCTAATGCGTTCTATCGGTATAACACAACTACTCAGAATGAGTATTTTTTGATAGAAAACCGACAAAAAGTAAATTTTGATGCGCAAATACCAGGACATGGAATGCTCATTTACCATGTTCACCCGGGAATATCAAATACCAACATAAATACCCGGCACGCTCAACGATTTTATCCCGTTTGTGCATCTTCAAGTTATACAATTCCAACAAATAGTGTCTATTCATACGGATCAATTAACTCGGGAGGATGTCCATTCCCCGGATCTAGAAATAGCACTTCTTTTACAGACTTTTCTACTCCAGCATCTTTATCATGGGCTGGAAACGCGACTAACAAACCTATAACAAATATCACAGAGAATGTAACTACTGGAATTATTAGTTTTGTTTTTAACGGAGGGAGCGAGAATCCAGGTCATTTTACAGGAATGCCATTGAACTCATCCTCTATTAAATTAAATTGGGTGCCATTTGGCAACTATCAAGTTATGTTAGTTTGCTCAGAAAACAACCATTTTGGAGTCCCTACTAGTAATGAATATCAAGTTGGACAAACTATCGAAGGAGGAGGAACTATTCTTTATGTGGGATCTGATACTTCTTTTATCCATCAAAATTTAATGAGTGAAAATACATATTATTACAAATTATATTCAAAATTAACGCCCTCTTTTAATTGGTCTATAGGAATTCCATTGCATGTTTCTACTTTATGTTCTGCCATAACAGGGCTTCCCTTTAAAGAAAATTTCAAGGAAGGATTGATTCCATCCTGCTGGTCACAAGAGTCGTCAAACGACAGTATTTTTTGGAATATTGACAACGGAATCCGATTTACTCCGATTGAAGGCAATTATTGTATCAATGGATGGCTTCCTAATTATGATTTAGCAGGAACTACAGTTCGGCTTATTTCTGCCCCGTTTAATTTATCATCACATTCAAAAGCGCATGTTTCATTCTATTATCAATTAAAAAAACGCGTAAACAGCCAAGACTCCCTCACTGTATTTTACCGTAACAGTCCGCTATCCAAATGGGAGGTCCTCAAAATATATTCTGATAAAGCACAAAAGTGGACCAAGGATACTATAATTTTACCTGAACTATCCGATTATTATCAAATTGCATTCGAGGCATATTTAAGATACGGAAATGGAGTGGCTATAGACGATATTACTATATTTGAAAATTCTGAAGATTTAGATATTGTGCCAGTCAATAAAAGCTCTTCCCCTTCAATAAAAATATACCCTAATCCTGCTTCCGACATAGTAAACATTACTATTGATAATGTTTCATTAAAAACTACATACGCTTTATACGATCTAATGGGAAGAAAAATATTATCCAACTCTTTTTCCGGAAATGGACAGGAAACTTTTTCCACTAAGGATTTAAAACCGGGAAGCTACTTAATTAAAATTACTTCCGATAACTTTGAAAAAACAGAATTATTGATAATAAAATAATAAATCACACATATGAAAAAACATTTCTTTATACTTGCATTATTACATTTTTCATACAATCTATTCGCAATTAATGCTTATCCCGAATTAATCCGTTTTCTTCAACCCGATAAAAAAACAATGGTATCTATATACATGCGGGGAGATGAAAAAGTGAAATGGGCAGAAACGGAAGATGGATATTCTCTCGTTTATAATGATGAAGGATATTTCGTCTATGCAACTTTAGACAATCAAGAAAATATGATTCCATCCTCATTTATTGCTACAAATATAGGCGATCGAAATGAAGATGTTAACCTTTTTTTAAAGCAAACACGTAAAAATTTGCACTATAGTCAAAGACAAATCAAAACCTTGCTTGCGTTATGGGAGCTTAGTGAAAACCAAGAATCCCTAAAATATAACCGAGATGTAGTTGGTCCAAAAAAAATTCTAGTTATTTTAATGGGATTCAAAGACCTGGCATTCCATACAAACAGAGTTTTTATTCAATGTTTGTTCAACCAAGTTAACTATAATTTACATGGTGCGATAGGAAGCGTTCGGGATTATTATTATGAAAATTCATATGGGAAGCTTATGCTTGAAGCCGATATTATCGGACCATATACAACTGATAGCGTAATGTCTTACTATGGAAATAATAGAAATGGTAACTACCAGGCTTTTGCGCGGGAAGCATGTATAGCAGCATCTTCTCATATAGATTATTCAACTTATGATAATGATAATGATGGAATTGTTGATGGAATTCATATCCTATTTGCAGGTTTTGGAGAAGAAGCTGGAGGAGGAGCTGATTGCATTTGGGCACACAAATGGCAATTACACGAACCTCTTACATACAACAATACATTGATATCTACATACTCATGTTCTCCTGAATATCAAGGAAATACGGATGCCACATTAACTAATATCGGAATTATTTGCCACGAACTAGGACATGTATTCGGTGCCCCTGATTATTATGATACCGATTATGGAGAATCCGGAGGAGAATATCCGGGCACAGGGAAATGGGATATAATGGCCAGTGGTGCTTGGAATGGGAATGGGGCATCTCCTGCTCATCATAATCCTTACTCTAAGGTATACACCTATAAATGGGCATCTGCTACATTATTAGACACTCAATCTATTGTAACATTGGCTCCGTCCATATCTGATTCTAATTCGTTTTACAGGTTAAATACTGCGACTGAAAACGAATTCTTTTTAATGGAATACCGAAAACGAATTCTTTTTGACAAAACAATTCCTGGCCAAGGCTTATTAATTTACCATGCACACCCTGAATTAGAGGGTTATATGGCTAATACTATTAATACCACTCATCCTCAACTATTTTATTTAGTTTCTGCAACATCTTCCTATCAACAACCCAATGCGGAGGTTTTCTCTTATGGTATTATCAATTCTAATTATTGTCCTTTTCCCGGATCCACAAAACGAACGGAATTTACAGATGAAACTACGCCATGGGCAAGAGATTGGAACGGAACACCAACTGAAAAACCTATAAAAAATATTGTGGAGACTTCTCATCTGTATTTTACTTTTAACAATGCATCACCAAATCCTATTGGATTTGAAGCAGAAGGAATTTCGGAAAAGGATATTTCTCTCAACTGGGACCCGTACGGATATTATGGCACAATGATTCTTTATTCTGAAAACAATATTTTTGGAGTTCCTGAAACAAAGAATTATGCCATTGGCGACACCATTATAGGAGGAGGAATCATTGTATATAAAGGACATGGAACATCATTCATGCATCAAAATCTTGATCAAAACAAAACATATTATTATAAGATCCATTCCATTATTACAGACACTTCATATTCGGAAGGAATTATCAAATCCGCACAAACACTATGTAATCCTATTTCAGAGTTTCCATATATTGAAAATTTTTCAGAAGGAATCATTCCTTCATGCTGGAAACAAAATACCATCATTGGAAATAACTTATGGGCAGTTGGGTATTCCTCTTCAGATGGAGAATTTTCTTCTTCATCAATGCTCTATTGTCCTCCTTCTACAAACCAATCCACAGCTGTTACCAGGATCACACTTCCTCCTTTCAATTTTTCTGAAACAAAAAATGCTGTGATTAAAATAGCGCTTAGCAACAAAACAACGAATAATGAACAGGACGTCTTTTCATTATGGTGTAAAACAGATACTAACTCTAATTGGATGCTCCTGCAACGTTATACATCTAACATAAATGCAGAAATCATAACAAACCTACCTTCTCTATCCAATATATACCAAATTGCATTTGAAGCGCAAGTGCATTCCGGAAAAGGAATTTCAATCCAGCATGTTGCAATAGAAACTTTTTCTGACACAACCCAGCACATTATCGCAGCTTCTACCGATGGTAACGGAATTATAACGCCTACTGGAATCCATCTTATTTCTTCTTCTGATAATGCTACTTATACTATACTACCTAACCCCGGATTCAAATTCGACTCCTTGTTTATTGATGGAGTATATACAAATCCTACAAATGAATATACATTTTCTAATATCACCCAAAGTCATACATTATATGCTACTTTTGCAAACAAACAATCCATAAAAGAAAACATAAAAACAACTACGAAAATTAAGCTTTTTCCAAACCCAACGGTTCAACATGTTACCATATCAATAGAGAATACGGATATGCCAACACAATGTATTATATATGATTTTCTGGGAAAAACACTTTTTGAAAGAACGGTTCTCCCAAATAAAACAGTAACCATCCCAACCACTTCATTAAGAAACGGAATATACTTAGTAAAATTTATTATTGCTCATTTTTCAAACATTAACTTTATTTTCTCTTGAGTTTTTGCATCTTCTTCGCTATCGAAAACTTTACTTAGGTAATTTAAAGAAATATTATGAATGAAAAGTTGAGCCCATAATTTTTTATCAATTACCTTATTTTCTTTGGTGTAAATGTCTTTTTCTTCTGAAATTCTTAGCTCTGGCAAAATGGTTGCTAATCCTAAATTATTACGCAAAAATGCTGTTAATTTACCAAAACTTGGATTTACATTTGGGCAAATATCTTTCAAATAATCCATGACAATTCTGCCTATCCATGCAGTTTGATGGTTTTGGCGTTCACAAAATTCGCTTTGTAAATCCTCTAAAGTTTCTTTG
>CAYYUE010000153.1:0-5285 GCA_964474745.1 uncultured Bacteroidaceae bacterium
ATTCAAATCTTTTAATCATCGGTTCATATTATAACTTATCCTTTACAAAAAAAGACTGTTTTTATTTAAACAGTCTTTTATCGAAAATCTATCTTTTTTCCATATGTACTTGAACCTGTGGGAAAGGTATCTCAATACCTTTTTCTTTGAATGCAGTGTAAATACGTTCTGTCATCTCGAACTTAACATTCCAATAATCATTCGTACATGTCCATATACGAAGTTGTAAATCCACTGAACTATTTCCCAATCCAGAAACAATCACAATCGGTTCCGGATCTTTAAAAATCCTAATATCATCAGCTGTTAAATCTAACAAAATCTGACGTGCGTTAGCAATTGATTCACCATAAGCAATACCTACACTCACATCTACACGACGCATTCCTTCTTGCGAATAATTTATCAACGATGATGTTGCTAAACTGGTGTTCGGTATAATTACAATTTTATTGTCCGCTGTAGCCAACGTAGTATTAAATATTTTTATTTCTTTTACAGTTCCCGAAAACCCAGCACATTCAATATAATCATTAACTCGAAAAGGTTTCAATATTAAAATAATAACTCCTCCTGCAAAATTCTGCAATGTTCCTTGCAAGGCCATCCCTATAGCCAGGCCAGCAGCTCCTAACATCGCAATAAATGAGGTTGCCTCAATTCCTACAATTCCCATTACTGTTATAATCAACAATATCTTTAATAAGATATCGATGAAGGCAAGAATAAATCCTTGCAAAGAGATGTCAATAGATCTCGTTTTCATTATCTTAGTTATCGCTTTTTTAAGCAACTTAATAAGTCGAAAACCAATCCATAAAATCAGTATTGCAACTAACAATTTAGGAATAAATGCAATAATTGCATTCAAAAAATCATTTAAAGCATCTTTCAAAAATGTATTATCACCTTTCACCAAACCTTTAATACCTTCAGATGTGATATTGGCAAGCGTATCATGAACCTGAACGCCATTATCACTGATTGTTTCAAGAATATTTTTTGGCATAGCTTTTTTTGTTTGAGTTTAATAATAAAGGGTATTTTGCTATCGTGCCAAATACCCCTTATATAAAAAATATTTATGAAAGTTCATGTATCACCAATCCTGAACGTAGTTTAGGTTCAAACCACGTTGTTTTAGGCGGCATAATATTACCCGAATCTGCAATATCAATTAACTGTTTCATAGAGACCGGATACAATGCAAAAGCAGCTACCATTTCACCGTTATCAACACGGCGTTTCAATTCTCCAAGACCTCGAATACCACCAACAAAATCAATACGTTTCGAAGTACGAAGATCTTTAATATCCAACACTTTATCCAGTACCAAATTTGACAAAATAGTTACATCCAATACACCAATAGGATCATTATCGTTATAGGTACCAGATTTTGCAGTCATGCGATACCATTTACCATCCATATACACGCTAAATTCATGCAATTTGGCTGGTTTATAGATCTCCGCTCCCATTTCTTCGATAGTAAAATTTTCTTCTAATTTGGCAAGAAATTGCTCTTTTGTTAACCCGTTTAAATCTTTCACCACGCGATTATAATCAATAATTTTCAATTGATTATCAGGGAATATTACTGTCATAAAGTAATTATATTCTTCTTTTCCTGTATGGTTAGGGTTTTTCGCTTTATGTTCTTGCCCTACCAATGCTGCAGCTGCAGTACGATGGTGTCCATCAGCAACATACATAGCAGGAATATCAGTAGCAAAAATTTCAATAATACGATCAATCGTTTTTTTATCGTCAATTACCCAAAATGTATGACCAAAACCATCTTCTTTGGCTACGAAATCATAAATAGGTTTTTGATTTTCCACAATGTTTGCAACAATTCCATCTATCTCTTTATGAGCCGGATAAGCAAAGAAAACAGGTTCTACATTCGCATTCGTAATACGAACATGGATCATACGGTCTTCTTCTTTATCTTTACGGGTAAGCTCATGCTTTTTGATAATACCGTTGATATAATCGTCCGTATGAGCAGATGCTACAATACCGTATTGTGTTCTGCCATCCATAGTTTGTGCATAAATATACAATTTTTCTTCCGAATCTTTTACCAACCAGCCGTTCTTTTTAAACTTGTCGAAATTTTCAACAACTTTATCGTAAACAGCTTGACTGTGTTCATCTATACCTTCAGGAAGGTCTATTTCGGCTTTCGTTATATGCAACAACGAATAAGGGTTGCCTGCTGCTTCAATACGAGCTTCTGCCGAGTTTAAAACGTCGTAAGGACGTGAAGCTAACTCTTTTACGATCTCTACCGGAGGACGTAAACCTTTGAATGCTTTAATTATAGACATTTTTCTATTATTTTTTATGAATGATTTGAGTTGCAAAGATACAGATTTCTTATGAATTCGTAGAATCAACAAATTAAAATAAAAATAAGAAACGTTTTTTTTGTATCTTTGTTAATTACGATTACACGAGGCACATTACATAATCAATACAAAATAAGCTTTTTATGGAAATAACACCCAAATATAATCCAACGATAATAGAAGACAAATGGTACGCACAATGGATGCGCTCCGGCGTGTTTCACTCTACGCCTGACACACGGGAACCTTACACCATAGTAATACCCCCACCCAATGTAACTGGTGTTTTACACATGGGACATATGTTGAATAATACGATTCAGGATATATTAGTACGCCGAGCACGCATGCAAGGCAAAAATGCATGTTGGGTACCGGGAACGGACCATGCATCTATCGCAACTGAAGCCAAAGTTGTAGCAAAATTGAAGCAAGAAGGTGTTGATAAAAGAAATCTCTCTCGTGAAGATTTTATGAAACACGCTTGGGAGTGGAAAGAAAAACATGGAGGTATTATCCTTGAGCAATTGAAAAAACTAGGAGCATCTTGCGATTGGGATCGCACTGCATTCACCATGGATCCTGCTTTATATGAATCCGTTATTGATGTATTTATTGATTTATATAACAAAGGGTTAATATATCGTGGAGTACGCATGGTTAACTGGGATCCGACTGCATTAACAGCTGTTTCGGATGAAGAAGTTATCTACAAAGAGACTCAATCCAAGTTATATTACCTTCGATATTTTATTGAAGGATCTAGTGAATATGTAACTGTTGCCACGACTCGTCCGGAAACTATCTTGGGCGATGCTGCAGTATGTGTACATCCTGAAGATACTCGTTATCAACATCTGAAAAATAAACGTGTTATTATTCCTATTGTAGGTCGTTCCATTCCTATTATCATGGATGAATATGTAGATCGTGAATTTGGTACGGGTTGTTTAAAAATTACTCCCGCTCACGATATCAATGACTATACTATCGGTGCCAAACACAAACTCGATAGTATTGATATATTTAATGACAATGGGTCATTAAATGATCATGGAATGCAATACAAAGGTATGGATCGTTTCGCAGTTCGTAAACAGATCGTAAAAGATTTGGAGTCTGCACATTTGATGGGAAAAACAGAAGATTATATCAATAAAGTGGGTCATTCGGAACGAACTCAAGCTGTTATTGAACCTAAACTTTCTGCCCAATGGTTCATGAAGATGGATGTCCTTGCAAAAAAAGCATTGGAAGTAGTTGAAAACGATACCATTCAATTTCATCCCATCAAGTTCAAAAATATTTACCGTCACTGGATGGAAAACGTAAAAGATTGGTGCATAAGTCGTCAATTGTGGTGGGGGCAACGAATTCCTGCGTGGTATTTACCAAACAAAGAAATCATTGTTGCAAAAACACGTGAAGAAGCCTTTGCTTTAGCACAAAAACATTTTGGAAACACTTGTTGTACCATGGAGCAACTACAACAAGATGAGGATGTATTAGATACTTGGTTCAGTTCTTGGTTATGGCCCATTTCGGTTTTTGATGGTATACGCTACCCCGATAACGAAGAAATACGTTATTATTACCCCACCAGTGATTTAATCACAGCTCCCGATATTATTTTCTTCTGGGTTGCCCGTATGATTATGGCAGGGGAAGAATATCGTTCTGAAATACCTTTCAAAAATGTTTATTTTACAGGTATTGTACGAGATAAATTAGGACGCAAAATGTCCAAATCGCTAGGAAATTCTCCTGACCCGATTCATCTCATCAATGAGTACGGTGCCGATGGTGTTCGTGTTGGCATGCTGTTAACAGCTCCTGCTGGAAATGATTTGCCTTTCGACGATACACTCTGTGAGCAAGGACGCAATTTCAGTAACAAAATTTGGAACGCACTACGTTTGGTAAAAGGATGGGAAATTGATGAAAAACTTCCACAATCTAAAATAAATAAAACGGCTATTGCTTGGTTTCAAAATCATCTTTCGGCTACACTTGCGGAGATAGAAAACTATTTCAACAAATATCGCCTTAGTGATGCATTAATGACTACATATAAGCTAGTTTGGGAAGATTTTTGCTCTTGGTATCTAGAGATAATTAAACCAGAATACCAACAACCTATTGATAAAACGACTTATAAAGCTACCATCGTTTTATTTGAAAAATTAGCATGTATATTACATCCGTTTATGCCATTTATTACTGAAGAAATTTGGCATATTCTAGACGAAAGAAGTGAATCGGAAAGCATTATGATTGCCCAAATGCCAAAATCCGAAAAATTCGATGCCACATTGTTACGACAATTTGCTGTTGCCAAAGAAATCATAATAAGTATTAGAGGGTTACGTAACTCAAAAGGCATTTCTCCAAAAGAAGTTTTGGAGCTTTATGTAAAAAAGACTAAAGAATCTTGCGATGAATTATTCGACGAGATGATTAAAAAACTTTGTAACCTTTCTACAATTGAATACATTACCGAAAAAACGGAAAACACTTTATCTTTTATTGTAGGTACTACTGAATTTTATATTCCATTTACCGAAAACATTGATAAAAAAGCCGAACTCAAAAAACTGGAAGATGATTTAAAATATACCGAAGGTTTTTTACAATCCGTAATGAAAAAACTTTCCAATGAACGTTTTATAAACAGTGCCCCCGAAAAGGTAATTGTTGTTGAACGCCAAAAACAAGCTGATGCTGAACAAAAAATCGCAGCGATCAAAACTCAAATTGCTGCATTGAGATGAATTTAGATATTCTCAAGTTAAAAGCTCACTCCGAAATTCGAAGTGAGCTTTTTCATTCATACGAAAAAGGCTATTCGAAGTTTTTTACCTAAGTAGAATACAATTTGAAACATTGGGATTTGCAAAGCATTTGAATCTTTGGATATTCCAAAACCTT
>CAYYUE010000154.1:0-5200 GCA_964474745.1 uncultured Bacteroidaceae bacterium
TACTAATTTTTATCTTCCTAAACATATTTATTCCAAAAGTAATTCAACTAGCAGTAAAAGTCACAATTTCATATCTATGGTAAATTTTATATGTATAAAAAAGTCAATTATAAAATTAACCACTAAGTCATTTTTTTGAATGTAGTATCATTTGTATTAACAACCAATATAATGGAAGAAAAAGTTGATTATATTTCAACGTATTTATGAAAAATAGATTCTATTACCTTTGTATTCAAACTACCATGTATTATGATTTTTTCCACTTCCTATTGAATCCCTATCAATTAGTGGTATGTCATAGAAATACGGAAAGCAAAATAATTTTACTTTATTTCTAGCGAAAATGTATTTAAGCTGTATTTTTAAAGGATATAGAACAATTTAAATTCTCAAATGACTATTTCAAAAAGTTTTTTTCATATTCTACCGCTGTTCCTTACCAACCAACAATTGCGCTGTTAGCCGGCTTCGTTGTTCCAAGAATATTTCGCGATTATTTACAATCGAATCGATGATTTCTTCAGTATAATAACGAATGGTAATCAGTTGTAAGTTATCATTATACCTCACTTTAAAATCATTCTGAAGCATCGGGATCAATTTATCGAAAACCAAATCCTTGCTGTCCATACAAACCGAAAAACTTAAAGCGGAATTCTGCATTAAATTGACCTTCATTCCCATTTTGGCAAAATCCCCAAATATTTTCTGTAGATTATCTTCAGCTATAAACGAAAAATCTTTCGGGAGAATAGAAAGCAATACTTGCTTATTTTTAAAGATATATAAAGGTATTTCCGGTTCTATATGTTCGGAAGCGTCAATTATGGAGCCTTCCGATTCGGGAGTAACAAACGATTTTACAAGTAACGGTATTTTTTTATTTTGTAGAGGCTTTACTGTTTTTGGGTGAATAATGGAAGCTCCATAATAAGCCAATTCAATAGCTTCATTGTATGGTATTTTATCTATTTTTTTAGTATTTTCAAAATACTTAGGATCGGCATTCAAAAAACCGGAAACATCTTTCCAGATGACCATTGCTTCAGGAGAGGTACAGTAAGCCAAAATGGCTGCGGAATAATCAGAACCTTCTCTTCCCAACGTAGTAGTTGTCCCTTCTTCGGTGCCGGCAATAAAACCTTGTGTAATTATTGTTTTTACTCCGGCAAATAACGGCAGCAAACTTTTTTGTACACAACGTTGTGTAAGTTCCCAATCTACTTTTCCTTCGCGATAAGTAGTATCGGTTTTTATTAGTTCTCGGACATCGACCCATTGATTTTCCATACCGGAAAATGTAAGATATTCGCTTACAATAGTCGTTGATATAAGCTCTCCAAAAGATACAATTTGATCATAATTAAAATTATAATCGAATGAATTTCCATGAAGTTGGTCTTTCAGTGTTGTAAATAATGCTGCGATCTTATTTAATACAGGTTGCGATTGAGTTCCAAATAAGTCCTTTACAATAGTAGCATGATATTCCCATAATTGATCATATATTTGTTTACTGTTTTCGAGATCTTCTTTTGCCAGAGGAACCAGCAATTCCAAATTATTCGTTGTTTTACCCATTGCGGATATAACGATTATCAATTTTAAGTGGCTGTATCGTTTAATAATCGCGGCCATATTCTGTACCGCTATGGCATTATTTACAGAAGCTCCACCAAATTTAAAAACTTTCATCCGTGTTTGTGTTTCCTGTATAACAAAAACATTACTTTTTCCATCGCAATGTTTCTAAAAAATGAATAATGTCTCCATGAATAAACTTATATACGGGCTCTAGCGAATCATAGTTAGGACGGCCATTGATATAAAACGCTCCTCTCATAAATTGAGTAAGGCTATCCGTTGCCCAAAATTGGTAAGTAGATGCCACGTTATTACCTTTCAGCATATAAGAATTCACGTATACGCTGTTTTGATTGTCTGTATATGCACGCTCGTTTACTCCGGAAGACATATTAAAATGTAACGAAAGCAACTGATAGGCAGTATCAATTTCAGCAGCCAGCATACCTGGATTTTTAAGTTTTTTATGGCTGATAAACAGAACCCCATTATACGTTGGAAATTTGATATCCAACCATTTCAAATCTTTTTCATTCTTTTTTAGAACTACATTTGCGTAAACCGGATATTCAAATGTAAAGGGAAGTATATTTGTATCGAACGTTTGATAGTTTTTTTCCGGAAAAGAGATTCGATAATAAGCAGAAGGTTTGGGTGTGTATTCATTTTCTGAATTACACGCTATAAAAAAAAGACCTGCGAACACTATCCAAACATTATTTTTTATGATTTTATTCATTTTCTTTTTGCAATTTTACTTGAACCTGTTCTATACGACGATTATCCGCTTTTACTATTAAAAATTCAAAATTATTAATTCTCAAGGATTCTCTTTCCTGAGGAATTTCTCCCTCCACTTCGAGAATTAATCCTGCTAATGTTTCCGCATCACCTCTAAGCTCATCAAAAGCTTCGTCGGATAAACCCATTATTTTACAAAAGTCGATAATACTAGTCTTCGCTTCAAAAAGATAAGAGCCGTCGGAATTTTGCTTATATGCCACTTCTGTTTTGTCATATTCATCTGTAATCTCTCCTACGATTTCTTCTATAATATCTTCGAGTGTTACTAAACCAGAAGTGCCTCCGTACTCATCCACAACAATTGCCAAATGAATTTTTTCTTCTTGAAACTCCCGTAACAGATCGCTCACGCTTTTTGTTTCAGGAACAAAAAAAGAAGGTCGTATCAATTTATTCCACTGAGTTCCGGTAGTTTCACAAATTGTTGGCAATAAATCTTTGATGTATAGAGTTCCTTTTATATTATCTATCGATTCTTCATAGACAGGAATTCTCGAAAATCCAGTTTCGCTTGCTAATGCTACAATTTTATCTACTGAAGCATGCATTTCTACAGCTACAATATCTACTCTCGATTTCATAATTTCACTGACAACCAAATCGCCAAACCGCACAATGCCTTTCAACATCTTGGTTTCTGTTTCCACATCCTCTCCTCCTTCAGCTATTTCAATTACATCAGAAATCTCATCTCCTGAAAGAGCATTCGAATTGTTATTGGAAAATTTATTGTTTACCAGTTTATTAATCAATAGTGCAAATGGAGTAAAAAGAAATACAAATATTTGTATAACAACAGCCCATCTATATAGAATTATCGCCTCATCCCTCTGAGCAAAATAATGTGGCAAT
This sequence comes from uncultured Bacteroidaceae bacterium, assembly GCA_964474745.1. GTDB lineage: Bacteria > Bacteroidota > Bacteroidia > Bacteroidales > P3 > HGM05376. Next base: position 3,244 of record CAYYUE010000154.1, read on the forward strand.
CGTATCGTTAACAATGCAAAGAGCAATATATAGATTAATACTGCTATTATTAAAATCAAATAGTAAAAAGGAATCGTAGGCGGAACCATTCGAAAAAACAACATAATTCCCAATAATAACGAAAAGCCTCGAAAAACAAGTCCCGAAAATTCTAACGCCGTAAAAGATAAAGCCTCTTTATCGAGCATGCGAACGATAATAGAAGCGGCCGTAGTGCCACGACTTTTTATTTCCGAATAATCGCTCCGATTTAATTCGTCCATAGCTCGGTAAAACAATGTAGCCAGTGCTGATAAAAAAAATAGGATGAGGATTCCTATTAATAATACTATTTCCGCAGTGTTCATAAAAGCCGGAAGAGGATCTGTAACTGTTTCCAAAATATTAATTTTACTGTTTATACGGGTACAAAATTACATTAAATTTTTGAACTAAATACAACAATCTTATCCTGTTTGTTTACTCATGAATACAAAAAAATCCATATAATGCTTATAATGATATGATTATATATTTAATCCTCGGGCTATGAAGTGTAAAAAAATGCTTTTCTTGTACCTCATTCATGTTTTTCATACCTTTACTTTATCAAATCGATGTATTGAGTTTATATCGAAAAAGAAATTACTTGATTCCATAAAAAAATGTACTTTTGCATAAAATAAAATATGGAATTATGTTATTTGGAGATGTAATTATCGGACCCATTCATAGCAGAAGGCTTGGAACTTCTCTTGGAATAAATTTATTGCCGCTACAACGTAAACTTTGTTCATTCGATTGTATTTATTGTGAATGCGGTTGGAATAAAGAATCTGTACAAAATGAAATCAAACTACCTACCGTATCGGAAATCAATAGTTTGCTAGGAAAAAAAATATCCGAGTTAGTCTCCCAAAATGTTTCTATAGACTCTTTTACTTTCGCGGGGAATGGGGAACCCACTTTATATCCGGAATTTCCTCAAATTGTGGATATGGTTATTAAAATGCGCAATACCTATTATCCGAGTGCCAAAATTACAGTACTTTCAAACGCCACACAACTCTCAAAACCGGAAATTTTTGAGGCGTTGCGTAAAGTAGATAACCCTGTATTGAAATTGGATGCCGGTACTGCAAGTATGTATAAACATATCAATAAACCCAATGGGGAATATAATGATTACGTTAAACTTGTTGAAAATTTAATTCGATTTGGCAACCAAGGTATTATTCAAACGTTATTACTTCGCGGTGAAAACGAAGGAACTGTTATGTCGAATGTTAGCGACGAAGAATTTTCAGCATATATAGAATTACTGAAAAAAATACGTCCAAAATACGTAATGTTATATGCTATAGATCGAGCCACACCAGAAAAAAAACTAGAAAAACTATCCGTTAATGAATTAGAAATATACGCAGAAAAAATTAGAAATGAAGGAATTGAAGTTCAGGTATTCGGTTAATATAAAAAAAATTTGGTCAGTTTATAAAAAAGTGGTACCTTTGCAACCGAAAATATAAAAAAGGTCTCTTGACCGAGTGGCTAGGTGCCGGTCTGCAAAACCGTTTACTCCAGTTCGAATCTGGAAGAGACCTCATACAAAAAGCGCATAAAATTATGCGCTTTTTATCATTTCATGTATTTCATTCATTTGTATAAAGTATTAACATACTTATTATTTAATTTCTTAAACCTCGTTATTTGAACTTACCTTTTTGTTTTGATCAAACACAAAATGATCAGAACAAAGTATCTATTTAGTTTGTACATACAGTCAAACAAAACAACCGATAATGTAGAATTAGCAAATAGCAATGTACAAACGAAGATTATCTTATATACCTTAATAGATGTAGGACATATAAGGTATGCATGTTAGGACAGATGAAGTAAGATTCATAGGTTATATATTTTATAAATAATTTATAGCAACAAAAGTACTAATCTATAATGATAAATACGTTTATTG
>CAYYUE010000155.1:0-5128 GCA_964474745.1 uncultured Bacteroidaceae bacterium
GTTGTTTTTTTACTATTATTAACATTAAGACGCATGTCTTTGTTTATATAAAAGAGAAGAAAATGGATATATTGTACTTTGTGAGTTAATGTATATCATGATTTAATTTTTATATAGAATGAATAATAGGAAAACATTATAAAGTTATAAGGAATAAAATATTGACATTAAGTAGTGTGTTATTTGCTCTATTTGGGTTGTTTTTGGTCTGTAGTATGAGAAAAAGTTGTACTTTTGCAAAGTTAATAAAGAATGGAATTTAAGATTCTGTTTGTTGTTGCTTTTTTAAGTAAAACCTATTATGGTGGATTTAGAGGTTTGTGTTAATTCAGCTCAGTCTGCTTACCTGGCATTTCAAGGTGGAGCAATCCGAGTCGAACTATGTCAAAATTTGAATGAAGGAGGAACCACTCCCTCTTGTGGAGCTATCCGGTATTGTGTTGAGGATTTGAAACTACGCACCTATGTGCTGGTACGTCCTCGAGGCGGAAATTTTTATTATTCTGATTTAGAATTTCATATAATTTGTGAAGAGGTACTACACTGCAAAAGTATGGGAGTAACCGGAGTAGTTGTTGGCTTTTTGAATCAAGATTTAAGTATAGATAAGCAGCGAACAATGGAAATCGTGAGATTGGCATCGCCCATGGAAGTAACTTTTCACAGAGCATTCGATCTGTGTACAGATTGGCGAAAAGGTTTGGAAGATATTGTGGCATGCGGATGTACTCGAATCCTTACGTCAGGGGGGGGGGCAACTGCAAAAGAGGGTATAGCTGTTCTGAAACGACTTGTTATGCAAGCTCAGAATCGAGTTCATATTTTGCCTGGAAGTGGTATTCGTGCTGAAAATGTAGCTTCTATTATTGAACAAACTGGAGTACAGGAAGTGCATGCGTCATGCAAACATACTGTTGGTAATTTTCAACCTAGTACATGTTGGGATGTTTCCAATTTTCAACATGAGGAAACCGATATCGAAGAGGTTCAAAAACTGATGCAAATTTTAAAAAAATACTAAACCATGTTGCGATACGTTCGAAAACGGATATTGTATGGATTTTTAGTCATGCTGGGAGTAGTGGCATTGGTGTTTTTTTTATTCAACATTTTACCTGGAGACCCGGCACGTATGATGTTGGGACAACGAGCCGATGAAGAAAGTGTACAAATCATTAATCGGGACTTAGGTAGGGATAAGCCTTTGTATCAGCAGTTTTTTAATTATTTGAATGACCTTTCCCCGTTCTCGATTCATAATAACCGAGATGTTGAAAGCTATTGGTATTTAGATAGTACGAAATATGCACCTTATTGTCAATTGGCAACAATGGGGGAGGTTAGCGTAATTTTGAAGGCACCTTATCTGCGACGTTCGTATCAAACGAAACGCGAGGTGTCCGATATTTTATTAGAAGCATTTCCTAAAACGGCTATATTGGCATTAATAGCTATGTCATTTGCGCTTTTAGTAGGGATTTTTATAGGAGTACTTGCTGCATTATATAAAGATGGCATATTCGATAAAATTGCTTTTTTCTTATCTGTATTGGGTATGTCATTACCCTCATTTTTTGCAGCTATTTTAATTGCTTGGTTTTTTGCTTATGTATTATCGGATTATACAGGTCTGAATATGTTTGGGAATCTTTTTACTATAGATGATTATGGAGGAGGAGAGTATTTGGATGTAAAAAACTTAATTCTTCCCGCTTTTACACTGGGATTACGTCCATTGGCGGTAATCATGGAGCTTACCAAAAGCTCTGTGCTGGAAGTATTATCACAGGATTATATTCGAACAGCAAAAGCAAAGGGTGTAAGTAAATTTAGAATTATCTGGCATCATGTTATGCAAAATGCATTGAATCCTATTGTAACATCAGCTTCAGGATGGTTGGCCGGATTAATGGCGGGTGCTGTTTTTATAGAGTATATATTCGATTGGAAAGGAATGGGAATTGTAATTGTAGATGGATTGGAGAAATATGATTTCCCAGTAGTCATGGGAGCTATTTTATTTATCTGCGTTATTTTGGTTATAATTAATATTTTAGTTGATATTTTATATGGAATTTTGGATCCCCGAGTTCGGATGGAGTAGTAAATGAGAAAAAAATGTTTGGGTGATTTTTCTAGATAAAAAAGATACTACTATAAAGAATGTTATATAAAATATATAACAAATTGGTTCATGTATAATATATTGGAGTATTTTTTGTATGTACTGTAAAGACAAGAATATCCCAAAAAGCTATAAAAACTTTTTAAAGTTTTTATAGCTTTTTGGGATAGCGATCTTTAAACTAAACGCTGGTTTTTCCTTCCTCGATAATTTCTTCAACAACTTCTTGCAATGCAAGAGATTTCTCTCCTTTTTTAATGTTGAACTTTATAATTTTTTCTTCTCCGAAATCTTCTGCATCAATCAAAATGTAATCTCCCGGAAGTAATGTAGATTTGATAATTTCTTCAGCGAGTTCGTCTTCAATATATTTTTGGATAGCTCTTTTTAAAGGTCTTGCACCGAAGTTAGCATCCCATCCTTTTTCTTGAATGATATCTTTTGCAGTTTCTGTGATTTCAATATTATATCCTTGTTTATGAATACGGTTGAATAAACCTTTTAGTTCAATATCGATAATTTTATGGATGTTTTCGCGATTCAAATTATTAAATATAATAACGTCATCAATTCGGTTCAAAAACTCAGGAGCAAAGGCTTTTTTCATTGCATTTTCGATTACACCCTTTTCCATAGCCGTTTTTTCATTTTCTCGTGCCGAAGTGGCAAATCCTACTCCTGTTCCAAAATCCTTCAATTGTCGCGACCCAATGTTCGAAGTCATAATAATGATGGTGTTTTTAAAATCTACTTTTCGCCCCATACCATCTGTAAGTTGCCCATCGTCGAGTACTTGTAATAAAATATTGAACACATCAGGGTGGGCTTTTTCAATTTCATCTAATAACACGATAGAATAGGGTTTATGGCGAACTTTTTCAGTAAGTTGCCCTCCTTCTTCATAGCCTACATATCCCGGAGGCGCACCAATTAGTCGAGACACGGCAAATTTTTCCATATATTCGCTCATATCTACTCTAATCATTGCGTTTTCGCTATCGAATAAATATTTTGCCAATACTTTTGCTAAATAAGTTTTCCCAACTCCTGTCGGACCCAAAAATATAAAACTTCCGATTGGTTTATTGGGATCTTTTAATCCCGCTCTATTCCTTCGTATGGCTTTCGATATTTTTTTGATGGCTTCGTTTTGTCCTATTATGGATTCCTCTAATTCTTTTTCCATGAGCATCAATCGAGAACTTTCATTCTGTGCAATACGTTGTACAGGAATTCCTGTCATCATAGCTACAACTTCGGCGACGTCATGTTCGGTAACTATAACTCGTTTTTCTTTTTCATCATTTTCCCATTGCTTTTTCAAGTCATCTAGTTTTGCCACTAAATCTCGTTCCTGATCTCGGTATTCAGCTGCTTCGTTGTAGCTTTTCCGTTGTAATACATCTTTTTTCAATTTCGAAACACGAGCTATTTCATGTTCCACGTTTATGATTTCGGGCGGAATAGCAATATTGGTAATGTGAACTCTAGCTCCTACTTCGTCCATAGCATCAATGGCTTTATCCGGAAGTAGTCGATCTGTAATGTATCGATTTGTAAGCGTAACACATGATTTTAAAGCGTCTTCATTATAACTTACCAAATGATGGTTCTCATATTTACTTTTAATGTTATTTAGGATTGTAAGCGTTTCCTCAGGAGAGGTAGCTTCTACAAATACTTTTTGGAAACGACGTTCTAAAGCACCGTCTTTCTCAATATATTGCCGATATTCGTCTAATGTAGTTGCTCCAATACATTGAATTTCTCCTCTTGCCAAAGCCGGCTTGAACATATTAGATGCATCTAGTGATCCTGAGGCACTACCTGCTCCTACAATGGTATGTATTTCGTCAATAAAAACGATAATATCAGGGTTTTTCTCGAGCTCATTAAGGATGGCTTTCATACGTTCTTCGAATTGTCCTCTATATTTCGTTCCAGCGACCAATGAAGCTAAATCTAGTGTAATCACTCGCTTATTATATAATGTACGTGGTACTTTTCCTTCTATAATTCGAATTGCTAAACCTTCGGCAATGGCCGACTTACCAACTCCGGGTTCTCCTATTAGAATGGGGTTATTCTTTTTCCGACGACTAAGTATTTGCGCAATACGTTCCAATTCTTTTTCACGGCCTACAATTGGATCTAATCGATTTTCTTCAGCGGCTTTCGTCAAATCACGACCAAAGTTTTCTAAAGCAGGAGTTTTATTGCTGGATTCACTTCTAGGTCTTTCCGAATATGAGCTGGACGAAGAATAGGAAACCGTATCGTCATCGTCGTCGTTACCTTGATCTATAAAGTTTGGAGAAGGCGTATCTTCAGGTTCAAAAAAGGAGGATTCTTCCGGTTCAGAACCTTGCTTCGATTTTAATAGCGCACTTAATTTGTTATAGGTAATGTTCGATTTTTCTAATAATTTACATACGATGTTTTCGTTTTCAATAAGCATTGCTAATAACAAATGGATTGTTTTGATTTCTTTACTTTTAAATTTCGACGATTCGAGAAATGATAAACGAAGTACTTTTTCAGCTTGCCGAAGCATAGGAATATCACTTTCTGGTGTGTATTTTACCTCTGATTCAGAATTTCGTACAGTTTCTTCAATTTTAATTTTAAGGGCAAGAATATCCACATTGAGTTCGTTCAATAATATCACTGCAGAACACTCTTTTTCCCGAATGATACCTAAAAATATATGTTCAATTCCAACACTACCGCTATTTAATCGAATGGCTTCATCTCGACTATTGATGAGTGCTTTTTTTACATTTGGGCTTAATTTTGCTTCCATTTGCCTTTTAATTAATTGCTTTATATTTTAATGCTTTCTTTTGGAATAAAAAAGAAACAAACTATATTTATCAAAGTTTAAACACTGCAAACTATATTTTCTCTTTCAATTTTTGATTGAATCCGTTTCAATAGCTTGTCATTTAATAGCTTTTAATAGCTTTTGTACACGTGAAAAAACGCCTGTTTACTATTCAAAAG
>CAYYUE010000156.1:0-5108 GCA_964474745.1 uncultured Bacteroidaceae bacterium
TGCCCTCCTCCCCGATTCAAGATTATAGGTAGCTCCGTATTCAACCATAGCCCCTTCTATCAAAGTATTTTTTTTAGGACCATCCAAAACATAAAAATCGCCTAATTTTCGTGACAAGTCTTCCGTACCAACAATTCCATAATGCTCCAATGTAAGCGAAAACCGTTTTACATACAGTATCTCTTTTTGCAAAATTCCTTTCCTATATAAATCCCAGAGAGCAGAATTTATTTTATTGTATTCTGCATAAAAAGAATCAAATGTAGTTTTACATAACTCTCCTAAGCAAAAAAAGTCAAACATTTCTCTGAATGTTTGGTAGCTATTAGCTTGAAAATCCCATAAAGTACGGTCTAAGTCAAATAATACATGCTGATATCTCATCGTTTCTCTCCTTAAAACAAAAAAGAGCCATGATATCAAATATGGCTCTTTTTTGTTTTACATTATATATTGCTATTTTCCTTGAACTGCAGTAGCGGCTGCTCGTGTCGATTTGATATAAACAACAACACTACTTTTCACATCTAACAATTCATAATTATCTGTAGCAATTTCTTGAACTTTAATTCCTTGTAATATGTCTAATTTAGTAATATCCAAAACTATTTTTTCAGGCATATTTCCGGGCAAAGCTTTCACTTTCAAACGTTTAATTTTCAGGACAACTTTACCACCTTTCATTACACCTTCCGATGTTCCAGTAAGGTAAACGGGAATAGACATTACAATAGATTTATCATTACTTAATTGGTAAAAATCTGCATGCATTACATTTTCTGTTACAGGATGGTAATTAATATCCTTCAACATAGCCCTTCTTGTTTCACCATTAATTTTAAGATCTACATAACTTGCATCCGGAGAAAAAATAAGAGGTTTAAATTCTTTTTGATCTACAGCGAAAATTATTTGTTCGCCTTTTCCATACAGCACACAAGGTACTTTGTCTTCTTTACGTAATGCCTTAGCATCCTTTTTCCCTACGTTCTCGCGAAGAGAACCGCTCATCGATACTATTTTCATTTGTTTTAGGTTTGTTTAATTAATATTTATATATGTTGGAGAGTTACTTCTCTCCGTATTTAAAATCTTTCAATAACTCCTTTATGGTGAATTGTGGTTTCATACAAATCATCTATCGATTCGTAATTTACAATACGACGAATCGCTTCTGCAAAAAGCCATGCAGTAGAAAGCACTCGAATTTTAGGTGAAGTACGCCGCAATGGAATGGTATCACTTACGACCAATTCTTCCAAACACGAACTCTCAACGTTATCAATTGCATTACCACTTAAAACAGGATGCGTAATCATCGCTCTTACGCTTTTAGCTCCATTGTCTTTGATGAGTTGAGCAGCTTTTATCATCGTATTTCCGGTATCTACAATATCATCCAAAAGAATGACGTGCTTTCCTTCTACTTCGCCAATCAGCTTCATAATTCCTATTTCATTAGGTTTATTGCGTTGTTTGTAGCACATAACAAACCCATTCCCTAATGTTTTTGCATATGTACCAGCTCGTTTCGAGCCACCTAAATCAGGAGATGCAAAAAGAATATCATCAATAGGGATATCCAACGAACGAATATAGGGCATAAATAATGATGAACCAAATAAATGATCTACAGGCAAATTAAAAAATCCTTGAATCTGGTCTGCATGTAAATCCATCGTTACAATGCGGTCTACACCTGCCGCAGTCAACATATCCGCAATTAATTTTGCGGTAATAGGAATATGCGGTTTATCTTTACGATCCTGACGAGCAAATCCATAATAGGGCACTACTGCAACCACTTTCTTCGCAGATGCTCTTTTGGCTGCATCAATCATCATCAACAATTCAAAAAGATTATCCGTTGGCGGAATGGTCGACTGAACAATAAAAACTTTTCTTCCTCGAACCGTTTGCTCAAAAGAAGGCTGAAATTCGCCATCTGCATATTGAAAAACGATCGATTTTCCTATTTCAGTTCCATAATTTTCGGCAATTCTACGTGCCAAATTTTCTGTTACACGTCCCGAAAATATACATACTTGATCATTATTGCTAGACTGCATTTTATTTCGTTTTTGAGTTTGCAAAATTACTTCTTTTTTTTCAATTAGAGAATTTTTTTCATATTTATTTTGTCAGTTCAAAAAATGTTTGTACCTTTGCAACTGCAAACAAAGCAATAGAAAGCTTTCAAAAATGCCCAGGTGGCGGAATTGGTAGACGCGTTGGTCTCAAAAACCAATGAGGTTACACTCGTGCCGGTTCGATCCCGGCCCCGGGTACATAAAGCCCTAAAAATTGATTGATTTTTAGGGCTTTTACTTTGTAAAGCATATTCATCTATCGGACATGCTATCTAAGCACAGTTCTTAGATTTTATTACGATCGTTATTTCGAGTAAATAGCTGAAAAATCTGCACGAAACAAAAAATAAAGTACTCCTTTCTTCGAGAACATAGAACAAAAATCAAAAAAAAGTACTCTTTTTTTAATGGAGATAGGAAAAAATAGTTCTTTCAATTCAAATTGAAAAATCATATAATGTAATACTCGATCAATTGCATCAACCAATGTTTACATTTTGACAAATTATCGATCAAATATTTATTTTTTATCGCTCAAGGTATTGAAATCCATTACGAATACATGTCTGTTTTATAATGAGGCTTGAGTTTAAGAAGGTTTACAACATACAAAATGACAATCAATTATCACAAATGAAAAACCGATACTTATCCAAAAAGAAATATAAATACATGAATATTTATGAACAGGATGAAACCTTATCGTCTAAAAATTGATTTTTACGAATTCCATATTTCCCAAGCTTTATCGGCCTGTCTATGTAGCATTTCGATACCGTTTTTTATAATAGCTCCTCGCTTTTCGGCTTGTTGTAAGAATAATGTTCTTTCGGGATTATAAACTAAATCATAACAAATATGATCGGATGTTAAGTATTCCGATAAAACAAATGGGGTTTCGCTTATATGAGGATACATTCCTACCGGAGTTGTATTAATAAGTAAAAGATGGGATGTTATATGAGAAAATGATAAATCAGAATAAGCTATTGTTTGATTATTCTTAGGTTCCCTGCTCACATAAAGAAAATTAATTCCCAATTTCTCCAATACATAAGCAACTGCTAAAGAAGCACCTCCGGTACCCAACACCAGGGCCTTTTTATGTTTAGGCTGTAATAATGGTTTCAATGAAATTTCAAATCCATAAATATCCGTATTATATCCCTTCATGAAAGGCTTCTTTTGTTGTGTATGTTCGGCATATATACATTTGACTACATTCACGGCGCCCACCTTTTGGACTTCCTCGTCTAACTCATCCAAATAGGGAATAATACTTTGTTTATAAGGAATTGTTACCGTAACTCCTACCGGCGATTCGTTTTCTACAAATTGAGGAAAATCACTTATTGCTTCCAACTCATATGCGTGGAAACTACAGGATTCTATTTTTTCTTTTCGAAATTTATTTTCAAAGTAAGCCTTTGAAAACGAGTGTATCAAAGGTTTTCCAATCACACCATACCGATTCATGTTTTTTCTTTTTTATACTATACAAAACATCAAAAAAAGGATATTGTCGAAATCAAATTTTCAAATTTTCAACTATACTAATTGCTTTTCCAAAGAAGAACGTATATAAGTATACATCAAGTATTTCAATACTGTTTTTATTCATTGTGTTCATTATGTAGTAGCAAACATAATTCTAGTTTGAAAATATGCTCTTATTTAAATAAAAAGCCTTACATAATTTTCATATGTAAGGCTTCTGTAGCGAGAACGAGAGTTGAACTCGTGACCTCCGGGTTATGAATCCGACGCTCTAACCAACTGAGCTATCTCGCCATTTTTGAGGTTGCAAAGGTACTAAAAATATTCATTCCTACAAAATTTATTAAAGAAAAAAAATGATTTTAGTTTTTTCCAATCTATATTTCAAAGAATTAAAATTACTGCTCTTCTCGAAAATAAAGCCTGTAATATCGCAAATTTACCTCTTCATCAAATCCTTTTTCTATAAATTTAGTATCTCCATGCACATATACATGAAAATTTTTATCGAGTTTTATTACACTCTTAAAATCTTTTGATTGTTTTTTTACCGCGCTTTCCGATATAACGAAATTATCTTCTATTTTCATTTCCATTTCATCATTCAACTGTTCTTTATAATTTCTGAAACTTTCAACCACTTGTTTATCCGGTAAAATCTCTTGTGCAAAATCGTCAAAATCAAAAGTATCTTTTTCTTTAAAGAATTTCACAGACTTACTTAATATAGCTGCCTGGTCAGCTTTTGTAACATCATACTCTTCCGGTAATTTTTCAGTAATAAAATTTTTGCACAATGCCATTATATTTTGAGTTTGATAATACTCATCCTGTCGCTGCAAAGCATGTAAAAATACATCAATCCAATAATGCGAATCGGAAGAACGTTTTACACTATCACTAACAGCTACCCAGAAACCTTTTTCCCGTTCGGAGTTGAAAATGAAGCAACCTTTATCCAGTTTATCCAAATTGATTCCTTCATCTAACATGATTCCATAGTTATCATCTTGAAGCGAAAATTTCAAAAAATTACTTTGGTTTTCTACTTTAAACAACCCTATAGCCTCTAATTTTTGTCCATCTACAAAACAATTATCAAAATGAACTACAAATAATTTCCCTGATTTTATTTTAGGATGCTCACTTTGATCATACAGATATTGAGCTAACTTAACAGACTCCTCATAAAAGTATTCAGGTTTATCGAAAATTGCAGATGCACAAGCATATACAGGGTTCTCTATTAAATCTCCATCCCAAGAAAGATTATAGTACTCTTTGGCTTTAAATGCATTAAAAAAGTAATCCAATAACACATTCTCCATGTCTTCTCGTATGGACATGTTTTGATGTGAAGCATGCATACCTTCTTCTATTTTATTACCTATTTTGTGAACTATACAATTTTTTATTACAGCTCCGTCTCTTGATATCATATGAATATATTTTGATTTAGATTATTTTTCCGCAACTATTCTTTCATTGAACGCACTAAAGTTGTTCCTGCAATTAAATCAA
>CAYYUE010000157.1:0-5079 GCA_964474745.1 uncultured Bacteroidaceae bacterium
CATCTATACAACAGCACATCCAGACCAGTAAATAATTGATGTATGGTGAATTCGGTCTAGTATGTTATTTACATAGTGTATAAAATGCTTACAATTAAAATTATGGAATTAATAAATGAATATTCCATTTTTCATTGAGAAAGTCATAAAGCTCTTGTTTTCGCTGTCTCGTTTGTCAAAAAAGTTGTAATTTTGCAATCCGATTATTAGAGAAAAAACAATACAAAATGATTGAACATACATTGCAACAAAGTATTGCTAGCGCTTTACAATATTCCTATCAAATCAATATCGCTGCTCAAGATATCGTATTGCAAAAAACGAAACGAGAGTTCGAAGGTGACATCACCCTTGTGGTATTCCCTTTTGCAAAAGCTACTAAAAAATCACCTGAAGTATTGGCTAATGAACTGGGTGAAAGTGTGCAAGACAGAGTCCCCGATATTGAAAGTTATAACGTAATCAAAGGATTTCTTAACTTTGTTATCCGTAAAGAATATTGGTTGCGATTTGTCAGTGAACATGTAGGAGAATCTAATTTCGGTTTTGTCACTCCGGATGAAGATAAGGCACCCATTGTTGTAGAATATTCATCGCCAAATACCAATAAACCTTTACATTTAGGCCATATCCGTAACAATTTATTAGGATGGTCCGTATCCGAATTGCTCAAAGCGGCTGGAAATAATGTGATGAAAGTAAATCTGGTGAACGACAGAGGTATTCATATTTGTAAGTCTATGCTGGCATGGCTCAAATTTGGTAATGGAGAAACTCCTGAAACTTCAGGAATCAAAGGAGATCATTTGGTAGGAAAATATTATGTTCTTTTCGATAAATATTACAAAGAAGAAACGCGCCGTATTGTCGCTGAAAAACACTTGTCGGAAGAGGACGCTGCTAAAGAAGCTCCTTTAATGCTCGAAGCACAAGAGATGCTACGTAAATGGGAAGCTAAAGATCCCGATATAGTGGCATTATGGGAAAAAATGAATAGCTGGGTATATGCCGGATTCGATGCTACATATGAAAAAATGGGAATCGATTTTGACAAAATATATTACGAATCTCAAACGTATTTATTAGGAAAATCGATTGTTTCCAAAGGATTAGACAGTGGAATATTGTTTCAAAAAGAAGACGGCTCTATTTGGGCGGATTTAGCAGAAGATGGGCTCGACCAAAAATTACTACTCCGTAAGGACGGTACTTCGGTCTACATGACCCAAGATTTAGGAACGGCATTATTACGTCATAACGACTTCAATGCAGAACAGTTGATATACGTTGTAGGAAATGAACAAGATTACCATTTTACGGTATTGAAACTTATTTTAAAGAAACTAGGATACGATTGGGCAGATAAAATATATCATTTATCCTATGGGATGGTGGAACTTCCAAATGGAAAAATGAAATCACGTGAAGGTACAGTAGTGGATGCTGACGATCTAATTGAAGAAATGATTCGAACAGCTGAAACAATGAGTAAGGAACATGGAAAAAACAACGACTTAAATCAGGAAGAAGCTTACAAGCTATACAGTACGCTGGCATTAGGTGCATTAAAATATTTTATTTTAAAAGTAGATCCTAGCCGCAACATGCTTTTTAATCCTGAAGAGTCAATTGATTTCAATGGCAATACGGGTCCGTTTATTCAATATACACATGCTCGTATTCGTTCTATTGTACGTAAAGCTGTAGAAGAACACCATATCATTGTTGAACAACCTTTGCTGCATTTGGATACTATAGACCTTACCAATAAAGAAAAAGAGATTATCAAATTATTGAACGATATGCCATCTGCGGTAGAACAGGCTGCCAAAAATTACAGTCCTGCCATGATTGCAAATTACATATATGATTTGGCCAAAAGTTTCAATAGCTTTTATCAGGATACACCTATTTTAAAAGAATCCAATCCAAATGTCATGTTATTTAGAGTACAGTTGTGTCATTTTGTATCCAAAGTAATCAAAAATACAATGTATATCTTAGGTATCGAAGTTCCTGAAAAAATGTAATTTCAATGAAGTTAGCCGATAATAAATGGGAAGAATGCTACAAAGTACATTCATATTTAACCGATCGCTATTGCCGATTGTCAATTCCAGCCGTTTCTCAATTATTTCAAGAAACGGCGGAAGGACATACGAGTAACAACGGAGTTGGGTATCATGCCATGATCCAAGAGAATAAGACATGGGTACTTCTCCGAGTATTTTATCAAATAAACAAATACCCCGCCATATATGAAAATATTTCGTTTCGCACATGGTCAAGAGGGTGTAAAGGAGCAATTGCTTTACGTGATTTTGAAATTCGGAACGAAAACAAAGAACTATTGATACAGGGAACTTCTACATGGGTTATTATCGATATGGAAAGCAGAAAACCTCAGCGATGCGATAAAATGATGGCCATATTTCCTCAATGCAATGAAAAAGCTATAGATAAAGAATTAGATAAAATGGTACCTGTAGAAAATATGGAAACTGTTCATACGTTCATTGTTCCGTATACAGCTATCGATAAAGCACAACATGTAAACAACGCCATATATATGCGTTGGATTATGGATGCTCTTTTCGAAGAGGATCAAAATCGAAAAATTAAAACGGTTAATATTAGCTACATTCATGAAACTAAGATGGGAGAAACGCTAACTATAAAACGTTATAAAGAAGGACATACATACCATTTTTCATTGCAAAATAACTCGGATATCGTTCTTCTCTGCGATATAGAAATGGAATTTTAGTATCCGATGTTCGACATGCTCCTTTTACGATAGAAACAAAAAGTGTATGTGCCCCAATTGCGGGATAGTTCCGACTCCTCCAAATGAAGTTTTATAAGAGGGATGTCCATTACACTCCTTACGACACATACACCTTAGCGACGATAGTTTTTTACTACCATAAAATAATAATACTTATTCTATACGTAGATAATATCTATGCAAAATACGTTATCAGTGTTTTACTATAAATTTACTATTTAATAGTCGGCCATTAGTAAAATAAATTTTAACAAGATAAAAGCCATTATTGAAATGTGAAACATCCACCTCTACTTCCCCTTTATTTACATTATTTACCTCTCTTATCCATTTTCCTTCTAAATTATATATAGAAATATTGTCTATCTGTTCTTTGGAGGAGAAAATAATTCTATTGCTGCTTGGATTGGGGTAAATCAAAATATCAGTATGCACATCCATTTTACCAAAATCTTCATTCTCTGAAAAATCTTCATTATGAATGATACTTTTATGAAAATTTGCAGAAGGGACGGTATAACATTGGCTTTTGTAATAAAGTCGATGAACTCGATTATCAGTACCTCTATAAAAAACATTCGCATAATTGTCTATGGCAAGGCTGCCTTCTTGAACATTATTCGGTGCCGGGTTATTTAATTCCGACCAATACCAAGTACCATTAACCCAGTATATAGCATTAATCTCAAAATTAGGAGTTCTATAAAATACCTTACCAACATTGTCAGCCATTATATTTCCTGCAACATTAAACCCAGCTCCGTTTAATCCCGACCATTCCCAGATCCCGACAGATGAGTTCCATACAAGGGCATTTAATTTATTATCACAAGTTCTATAAACAACATAACCATTCGATGTTATTGTAATATTACCGCAAACATTACTGTTTGCAAGACCATCCATATTAGATCCGATAAAAGCGGTACCATTCCACCAAATACTATGTAATTTGTTGTCCAATGTTTTGTAGTACACCTGTGCATTTTGATCTATTGCCAAAGCATCTCCCACGTTTCCATTTGCAGCATAGTTCAGCTCGGAGCGTTCCCATCTTCCAGTCGATGGATTATACCAAATGCTGTTCAGTTTATAATCCGTAGTTCTATATATAACTTGATTATTGACATTAACTGCCATCGGCCCTCTGACATTTCCGGCTGCATTATTTAAATCCGACCATCGCCAATCTTGAATATTATGATCCCAATAGAAAAGATGTATCTTGTTGTTAGTTGTTCTGTAGAATATGCTGAGGCCATCTTCCGTAATGGATAAGTCTCCAGCCACATTATTCGCAAGGTTGTTCAATGGAGACCATTGCCATGTATTCGTCCCCGCATCCCACCACATACCGTGTATTTTGTTATCCATTGTTTGGTAAAATATTTGCGTATTTGTTTTATTACAAACAATATTTCCTAACACATTCTGAGGAGCATTTGCATTCAATACTCCCGCCCTCCATATATAGACATTGCAATCCAAGTAAATCGCGAATGCTGCATCTCCCGATCTACTCGTCATTACAGATTCCGGTATATATAACTTTATATGATTATTACTGCTAATAACGGTACTTGTATCCATTATCAATCCCGTTTCCGTACTATACCATTTTACTATATATTGCATACTGTCGTGGTGAACAGGTACGGCAATTTCGTTGCTTATTGAACTTGGAGCCGATTGTGAATAATTTGTATTTTCCGAACATTCCTTCTGAGCATGGATACGGAGATTCTGAATCCATCCATAAATTGTGTCATCATTGGCATTTTTCATGTAGTTAGTACGTAATCCATTCCTATCTTCCATTCTATAGGATTCAAAAGATGACGTCGGAACGGGTAAAGAGTTCGATATCGGAACTGATTTTGCAAACGTGGACCACCAGTCATTGGGTTGGATTTCCACCTCCTGTATTCCATCAAAATCGGTTGCTAATTGGCCAAATGAACATTGGCAAATAGTGGCAATAACCATTGTAAATAAAAACTTTTTCATAAATTCAATTTTTAATTGATTAATAATTCAGATTGTTTGAAGCATGTACATGTGATCCTTCATATTTCACATGTAAAACCGCTTTGTTTTTAAGACCAGGTAAACTTATTATCCTTTCTCCATTGGTTCCATAATGGTTTAAATTCAACAAAAAAGTGCGGAACTATCACTTTTTTCAATTTATTTTATTTAATTGATAAGTGTAATGTTCTTCAAATATATTTTTGTTTATATATAGCATATAAAAAAATATAAAACATTTATAAACAAATATTTATAATTTC
>CAYYUE010000158.1:0-5074 GCA_964474745.1 uncultured Bacteroidaceae bacterium
ATTAAAGTCAAATTATAAAAGATTTTATTCTTTCTATTATTTTTATAGGGTTTGTTATTATATCTATACGAGGTGGGGTATTTTTTCAATATAAACCACTAGCACCTATTGATGCCAGTAAATATGCTATTTCGGGTAACACTCCTTTAGTCATTAATACTCCATTTTCTATTATTCGTACTATAAATCATAGCGATGCTCTTCCTCAAGCAAATTATTTTAACTCGCAATTTCTTCTGGAGGATATTTATACTCCTCATTCTTCCCCATTAGCGATTCCAGACACAATCGGATCTAATAAAACGAATGTGGTGTTAATTATTTTGGAAAGTTTTTCTGAAGAATACATAGGGTTTTTGAATAAAGAAAGCGAAAGTTTTACACCTTTTCTGGATTCATTATCTAGACACAGTACAGTATATCAAGGTATGGCAAATGGAAAACGTTCGATAGAAGCTATTCCAGCTTTGCTCGCCGGCATCCCTTCGTTAATGGTTGAACCATATATTACGTCAACTTATTCCATGAACAAAATAGTGGGATTACCTGAGATATTGAAAAAGCATAATTATTTTACTGCGTTTTTCCATGGAGCATATAATGGATCTATGAATTTTGACGGTTTTGCGAAGTCTATAGGGATAGACCAATACTATGGAATGAATGAATATAATGATAAGGCTGATTATGATGGAAACTGGGGCATTTTTGATGAACCCTTTTTACAATTTATGGCAGGTAAGCTGTCAACTTTTCCGGAACCGTTTTTTGCAACTGTATTTACTCTTTCCTCGCATCATCCATATACTATTCCAACTCAATATGTAGGTAAATTTAAGAAGGGAAAATTACCGATATTGGAAACTGTAATGTATGTCGACAATGCATTGAGATTGTTCTTTAAAACAGTTTCTAAAACAAATTGGTATCGAAATACATTATTTGTCATTACAGCTGACCATTCAGCACAAGCAATGAAACAGAAATACAACACTAATTATGGGATGTATAAGATTCCAATGATATTTTATAAACCTGACTCTGAAACAGGCACAGTGAAAGATCAGATTTTTCAACAAATAGACTTGATGCCTACTCTTATTGATTATTTACGCATAAATGAACAAAGCTTCTCGTTTGGCAAAAGTGTTTATCAGACGGAAACAGGATTTCACATAGCTTATCGTAGTGTTTATTATCAATTAATTAAGGATAATTATTTAATTACATTTAACGATGACAAATTTGAGATTTTTAACCTGGAAGAAGACCCTCTGGCAACACATAATATTGCAAGCGAACATACGATGAACCTTTTGCTCAATCAAAATAAAAACTATTTAAAAGCAATTATACAACAGTATAATACGCGTATGATCGAAAATAGACTTACTGTAAAATAAGAAAATACAGAAATGGGACTAAAAAAGAAATTATTAGTTATCATCAACCCTATTTCGGGAGTCGGGAAACAAAAAAAAATAGAATCGGTGCTAGAATCGCATTTGGACCATTCTCGGTATGATTATGACATACGGTATACCGAATATGCTCATCATGCCATTGTAATAGTGTCTGAAGCATGCACTCAAGATTATGACGCTATTATCGCTGTAGGAGGGGATGGATCCGTAAATGACGCTGTTTCGGGAATGGTAAAAGCCAATTCGAATAAAATATTAGGAGTCATTCCCTGTGGGTCAGGAAATGGATTAGCCCGACATTTGAAAATACCCTTAATTCCCGAAAAAGCAATGCATATTATCAATACATTTCATGTAGAAAAAATTGATACTATTTTGATCAATAACCGAACCTGTGTGAGTATTGCCGGGATTGGATTTGACGCATTAGTCGCACGTAAATTTAAATTTTCTAAAACAAGAGGATTACAGGCATATACGGAAATTGTATTAGGAGAATATCCGTTTTATAAACCCGCAACGTATCGATTGAATATAGATGGAGAAGAAATAGAACGTAAAGCATTGTTTATTAGTTTTGCCAATTCTAATCAATTTGGATATAATACGATTATAGCTCCTTCAGCAGAACTTTCCGATGGGCTTATCGATGTATGCATAGTTGGTGCAATACCGTTGATTCATTTGCCGCTAACAGCTCAATTGCTGTATACGAAGCATTTTGATTTATCTCAACATGTAGAAATTATTAAAGCAAAAAATGTTACTGTATATAATAATGAATACCAATGGGTAAATATGGATGGTGAAGCCATCAGGATGGATGAAAAACTTCATTTATCCACGCGTAGAAAATCATTAAAGATTATTTGCCCAGAAGGAAAAAGATGATTTGATTGTCTCTAGGGGAGGAAAAATAAAACGTATGTTTTAGTATAAGATTATTGTCAATAAAAGCGAGTGAATTGTAGTCTTGAAACACCGGTGATTTAAATTTATTTTAGACGAAATATAACGATACTTGAATAAATCGTAACGCTTTAAGAAACATTTTACTATGGTACGTTGATTTTCCATATGCCATAATCATGGGTTTAATTCCTTTTTATAATAGTATTCTTGTTTTACTATATAATATATTGTTGTAGTTTCATTTTATTTACGATATAAATATTTCTTTTTTCAATCTTTATACAACCCTCTTCAATCAATTCAGAAAGAATTCTTGCCAGCGATGGGCGTGCAACACCAAGTAAATTGGCTATTTGCTGTTGAGATTCTTGGTGGTTTCTATTAAGAAGGTACTCTGCTAAACGACTTTTTAAATTTTGTAATGCAAAAGTATTGACTTTTTTGCTTAAGAAAATGCTCCTGTCTGAGATAATACGTAAAAAATTGGATAAAATAATCGGTTCCTGTTGCATCCATTTAAGAAAATAGCTTTTATTCAAAATCCAAATTTCGCAATTCGCCAAAGCTTGAACATTAACAGGAAATAAGTTACTAGATGAATAAATAAAAGCGGGAGCCAATATATTAGGAGCCAAAATATCTTCAATAGTAATTTCTTTACCTTCATTATTGATCATGCTTGTTCGGATACGACCTTCGCTTAATATATAGATAGAACGACAAGGATCTCCTTGATTAACAATGTATTGTTTCAATCTGTATTTATGTAAAGCATTCGGTGTCGTTTCGATGAACTGTTGTAGATTTAGTTTGTTTATACCTTCAAATACAGGAACCTGCATTAACCTTTCTATTTCCATTATTATGATACTTTGAATCTACAAAAATAAAAATTTTGTTCGATTGTAACAAATGTTACACTTTATATCTACTTCCGGATGGAACTTTGCACCGTAAAATGAATAACCCAATTATAATACATAAATATAAATAAATTATGAACGAGTCAATGTTTTGCTTTCAATGTCAGGAAGCTGCTAAAGGCACAGGATGTACACTAAAAGGTGTATGCGGAAAAGAAAGTACTACTTCTGCCATGATGGATCTTTTATTGTTTACGATACGAGGATTATCCGTTGTTGCAACAGAACTTCGTAACCATGGCTTTCCGGTTCCAAAAAAGGTTAACGGTTTCATTATGGATGGATTATTCACGACCATCACGAATGCTAATTTTGATGAAAAATGTATCGTTGATAAAATAGAGAAAGGCTTTCAAATGCGTAATGACCTTTTGAAAGAAGCTCATCAAAAAAAAGTAGCTGTTTCTCAAGTCGATGAAGTAACATGGAATGGATCTTATGGTGAATATGCCGATAAAGCAAAAGAAGTCGGAGTGCTTCGCGAAGAGAATGAAGATCTTCGTTCTCTCAAGGAACTAATTACCTATGGATTGAAAGGAATTTCAGCCTATCAGGAACATGCTTCTCGGTTAGGGTTTGAAAAAGATGAAATATACGCTTTTGTTCAACAAACATTTTCGAACCTTACAACGAAAAACCTTTCCATAGATCAATTAGTAACACTTACGTTGAAAACCGGAGAATGGGGTGTTCAAACAATGGCTCTTTTGGATTATGCAAATACAAAAAGTTATGGAAATCCCGAAATAACTCAAGTTAACGTTGGTGTTCGGAATAATCCTGCTATTTTGATTAGTGGTCATGATTTGAAAGATTTGGAACAATTATTAGAACAAACAGAAGGTACCGGTATTGATGTATACACTCATAGTGAAATGCTTCCGGGACATTATTACCCAAAATTCAAAAAATACAGTCATTTTGTAGGAAACTATGGCGGTTCCTGGTGGCATCAACGTGAAGAATTTGAAAAATTTAATGGGGCAATACTTTTTACAACAAACTGTATCGTACCACCGTTGCCTACGGCAACGTATAAAGATCGTATGTTTACGACCAATTCTGCAGGATTTCCAGGTTGTCGGCATATTATAGCTGATGAAAAGGGATGTAAAGATTTTTCGGAAGTAATTGACAAGGCCAAACAGTGCCCTCCGCCAACAGAATTGGAAAAAGGTTCTATTGTGGGTGGTTTTGCGCATGAACAAGTCTTCAAACTTGCAGATAAAATCGTTGAAGCTGTTAAGAATGGAAGTATACGTGAATTTGTAGTTATGGCAGGTTGCGATGGAAGAATGAAGGATAGATATTATTATACTGAATTCGCCGAATCGTTGCCTCATGATACCATAATACTGACTGCGGGTTGTGCCAAATATCGGTATAATAAACTGAACCTTGGAGACATTGGAGGAATACCCCGCGTTTTAGATGCAGGACAATGTAACGATTCATATTCATTGGCATTGATCGCTTTAAAATTAAAAGAGGTATTTGGTTTAGATGATATCAATAAGTTGCCGATTGTTTACAATATCGCATGGTATGAACAAAAAGCCGTTATTGTGTTACTTTCTTTACTATCGTTGGGTGTTAAGAATATCCATTTAGGACCTACTTTGCCGGCTTTTTTGTCGACGAATGTTAGAAAAGTGTTGATCGAAAAATTTAATATTGGAGCTATTAGCACTGTTAAAGAGGATATTAGAAATATGATTGATCATTCGGAGATGGAAAAAGTTGATTTATAGTAGAATAAATTATTTTTAAGATTGCAATATAATTATTGCTAATCATGATAATTATAACCTTGAT
>CAYYUE010000159.1:0-309 GCA_964474745.1 uncultured Bacteroidaceae bacterium
CACCCGATTACAGAAGTATTATCATGTATTTCAACCCGTTGAATTTGAATAACAGAAGGAAGGAAGTTTACAAAAATTATTTCAAAGAAGAAGGCAATCACTAAAAATAAAAGAGAGATAATCTCAATTTATTTCATAAAAAAATACTTCAATAATAGGATACTAAAACATGCTGTCTTGATTCTTAATTTGCTATGTAATGTATAACAATACATCTTTGAACAATCAAAAATGTTGAAAACATGACAAATTGAATTTCATCAAAAAAGTATATATTTATGCCCTTTATACTTTATTTTGGCGATCCAA
>CAYYUE010000159.1:319-5055 GCA_964474745.1 uncultured Bacteroidaceae bacterium
GACCATATAATTAACTATAAATAGTTAATCCTCCGAAGTTACAACTGCCTTTGATAACAAGTGTTCGTTGCATATCAATTACCGTTTCCGTAGAAATACGTTTATCATTAATTCCTCCAAACGTATGATCTACATCAATATACACATTCCAATGCGCCGGGATATACAAATTTATTCCTCCAAAAGCAACACCGACAGTAAGCGTGGTTGTTCCTGCATTTAAAGTTGCTTTTCGCAAATCAATATCCATACCTCCGAAATTACAGTCTAAATATCCTCCCCAAAATGTTCCGCCTACGGCCGTATATTTTACATGTGTGAAGTTAGCTTCTTTATGTAACATTTCTACACCCGAAGCATTGGTTTCTTCACCGGAATCTTTTGGAGTCTCCATTGCAGGAGGAGTAAAATTTTTCTGAGTATATATTTTAGAGTTTCTTTTAAAAAGAATAAGAATTCCCAATAAAATGACAAGGATAGGCCAATAATCATAAATAAAATTTTCTGGCACCCATTCATACAAATAAGGGAATCTGTATTTGCATTTCGGCAAAATAAAGAAAACACCTGTCAATATAGTAAAAAAACCAAATGTTATATTCCGATTCGCCAACGAGAAAAACCCCACAACAATAATCAACATTTGCCATGAAAACAACACACCTAACATGGATTGCGAGATACATCCCAGCGTATGAGCTAATAGGCCGAAGCCAATTATGATTACAAGCAACCCCGACCAAAAATTGGATCGACTATATTTTCTGTCTTTTTTCATCTGTATATTTTATAATTGTATATTTTTAATCACTGTCTCACTATTAGTTTACATAGAACCAAATTTGTATTCTATCCTATTTGAATATTTTGTGAAACCATTTTTCGCCATATATTTATACACTCTCCGAAATTTCTTTAAGTATCTTTTTTAACTTTTAATTTTCCTCTACAATGGATGTGATCTCCTAATTTCTATGGCAATTTCACACACTCATTATTTCAATACATGCTTCTATACTTGTTGCAAAGATACATCATTTTGACTGAATATAGAAAAAATAATCTAAAACAATAAATTCCTATTGTTTAATAAATAAAAAAATGTATTTTTGCAAAAAATTACATTTTCAAAAAATGTTACTTAAATAAATTATTGAACTAACATCAAAGTTATGAAGAAATTACTTTTATATTCTATCGCAAGTTTATTTATATTCATGCCGAAAGTGTTATTTGCATGTGATACAGCTACGATCAGTAAAAGCAATTGGTCTGTTGTATACGTATCCAGTGAAGAACTTTCAGGGGAAGGATTGTATAATGGAAATGCCCAGCATTGTATTGACGAAAAACCGTTAACTTTTTGGCATTCTCAATGGAAAGACAGTACATATGATTACCCCCATGAAATTATAATAGATTTAGGCGCACTGCATCCCATAAACGGATTTAGTTTTCAAACTCGTAACGATACTCGTAACGGACGAATCAAAGACTTTGAATTTTATACAAGCACCGATAATCTCAATTGGAATTTTCCTCAAGCTGTTGGAGCTTTATCGTATCCCAATCCGGAAAATGATGTACAACAAACAGCTTATTATTACTTTGGAACAGTCAGTGCACGTTATGTACGATTAATAGGATTAAACAGTATTTCCGGTGACAAATTTGTAATGCTTGCCGAATTGAATATTTATCAAGACACTGTATGTGGTGCTTCCGGAAAAAATAATCAAATTATCACGTTCCCAAAAATTTCAAAACAACTTTCTACCGCAACACCTATTTCTTTGCAAGCATCATCTACATCCGGGCTACCCATTGCTTACACAATTGTCTCCGGTCCGGCTACGGTGCAGGGTAATACACTTACATTGAACGGAACCTCTGGAATTGTAACTATACAAGCCTCTCAAAATGGAAACGAGCAGTATTATCCCGCTGTAAAAGAAATTACTTTTGATGTAATTGACCTATCTGAATACTCACCTCAAATTACGACAAATCATACAAACACTGTGATGATGAATCAACTACACCCATACTTATTACAAGCAAATGTTACCATTAACGAAGAAGAATATCTTACAATCGATTCGGTTGTATATACAATAGGAAACAAAGCACTTGTTGCAAAACAAAAAAATAATAACTTTTGTACTTGGTGGACTCCAGAAACTTACGGAAACAATACTATTACTATACTAGCGACTGCTAGTAATGGAAATACAACTGAGGAAACGATTATTCTCAATGTTCAGAATCAAACTTCTGATATGACAGCAGTAGCATTTGATGGAGGGGTGATCGATTTCGGAAGTATTGGATCTCAATGGTATTATGGCACATATGAATTACCCCAATTTGTAGGCGTATTTGATAGTATCAGTGCCGATTTTTCTGTCTCTTGTCCAAACGTATCGGGGGGCTGCGACGATTGGGATCGCCTTGCATGGGTAGAAATAAAAACACCCTCCGGACAATGGGTTGAACTATTTCGTTATATAACTCCTTATGGAGTAGCTTGCAACCATTCTCTCGACGTTACCGATTATGCTTCTTTATTACAAGGAAAAGTAGAATTTCGAATGTTTATCGAAACGTGGGGCTCTGGAGGTTGGCAACTCAATCTAAAGCTCAATTATTTTGCAGGAACTCCTACCTATCTTTACTCTTCTGTAGAAGAATTATGGAAAGGAACTTATGATTTTGGGAACCCATTAAACCTCCAACCTATGGATACGCTCACTATTGTAGGGGTAGAAGGAACGGAATATGCTAAAATCAGGCTGGTGACAACCGGTCATGGCTGGGGGGAAAACAATACGGGAAATGCTGCCGAGTTTTATCACGCTAAGCACCATTTGTACATAGACAATAAAGAAACTTTTGAGCAAGACTTATGGACAAAATGCGACCCAAATCCCGATGGTTGCAGCCCGCAATACGGAACTTATAAATATAATAGAGCCGGTTGGTGCCCCGGAGCGATAGCACGACCTTATTTTTATGATATAACACCCTACTTGGCAAAAATACCTTTTCAATTGTCGTATATTTTTCAGACATCATATCAAGATAAATGTCACCCGAATAACCCCAACTGCATAACAGGTATAACATGCAAAGACTGTAACGATGGATACAATCCAATGTATCGAATAGGAGGATACATAATCCGATTAGGTAACAATCCGTTGAGTTTGAACATACCTGAATATCCTATAGTGAAAACTTCGGAATTTAATATCTCCGTTTATCCAAATCCTTCTGCAGGTACTTTCAGAATACAAACCACCTCTGAATGTGGGCAGATAGGATGTCGTATCATAGACATAAGCGGTCGTACATTAAAAACATATTTCTTTGCTGATAAAGCACAATTGGAATCACATTTATTCAATATAACATCATTGGAAAAAGGAGTTTATTTTATACAACTATATAATAAACAAACCTTTACCGTAAAGAAGATTATTTTTCAATAACCACTCTTCTCTGATTTTTTCAAAACAGAGAATATACCCATCTTTCAACATGTAAGGATGGGTATATTTTATGCGAGAATAATAAAACTATAATATTCTCTCAAGCACCATAACAACCACACAAATATACATTAATCCTATTTTGGTCTACAACAAATACGCGAATAATTATCGCAATTTAGTTGTCTTTTTCTGGTTTTTCTATCATTTTGAGAACAATTAATACAAAAACACACTATCGAAAAAGGAATTTTCGCCCCTCAATAAAAACATATATAACATTCTAAAAAACAATTTTATAAACTATAAAAATAAAATGTTGTAATTGAAACATGCTAGGAAAATAGGACCACGATATGAATTTAAACAAATAATTTTTACATGGTTCTTGCGTTATAGAATCAACCAAACCGATGGGATTAAATCTTATTAATTCTTGATCCCAAACCATAAATAACCCAAATACAATATAAAAACAATGGACGCAAAAATTCAAGAAATCACGGAGAAAATTTACCGTGAAGGCGTTGAAAAAGGAAATGAACAGGCAAATGCCATTATAACAGAAGCGCAATCAAAAAAAAATGCGATCATACTCAATGCTGAAAAAGAATCTGAAACAATCTTATCTAATGCACAAAAACAAGCAGATGAGTTGAAAAAACACACAGTGGCAGAACTAAAATTATTTACAAATCAAGCAGTTGAGGCTTTAAAAAGTGAAATTTGCAATTTGTTAACCGACAAAATTATCACCCAAAACATAACAGCAGCGACAATTGATGCCGTTTTCATGCAAAAAATGATTTTAGAATTAGCTAAACAGTGGGCAGAAAAAGAAAATATTACCATAGGAACTGCGGATGCTAAAAATTTAACCTCTTATTTCCAAGACAATGCAAAAGAGTTGTTGAACAAGGGCGTGAAGATAGAGCAAGTAAATGGAATAAGTTCATCATTCACTATTTCTCCTTCCAATGGTTCTTACAAAATTAATTTTGGAGAAGAAGAATTGATCGCCTATTTTAAAGAATTTTTACGTCCCCAACTGGTAAGCCTATTGTTTTAATGAGCAAATATTATTATTTAATTTCCGGTCTTGTCGACATTTCTATTGATGATCACAAGATGCCTTGTAGTATTGTTGATTTTAAGACAAATACAATGGCAATGCTTTCGTCCTCTGATAAAAAACAGATGGATTTATTTTACCGTCAGTGAATTTGTTGGATGAACCCAAAGCTC
>CAYYUE010000160.1:0-4999 GCA_964474745.1 uncultured Bacteroidaceae bacterium
GGGAAATGATTATTAAAAAATGCTAAAAATCGTTTTAATTTCATTTTAAACCACTTTATGTCTTCAAGAAGACGAAACTTGGTATACGTTATTTTTCCCTTTCCAAGGGAATACAGGTATATTCATTTCAAAAGATTTTGGGTCGTTTACGAGTACTATAAAAATTTATTTGTATTTAAATCCCTCAATATCTCGTCTCTCTCGTTTAGTAGGTCGTCCTGCACCTCGATCTCGTTTCTCAAATCCGTATTGACGAGCCGTTTGAATACGTTCGTATTCTTCTTGAGGAGTTAAATCGATAAAATAATTAGAGATCAATTTTGCTCCGATACGGTTGCTTAGCAACTCTTTTACTTCTATTATTTTATGTATTTGATCAATTGAAATATCGTAAATATTTCCTATTTTTACTTCATGAGAGGGTTTTACCGGAATACCTTCGTGTTTAATTTTTCCAGCTCGACATGCTTCAGCGGCTATTGATCGAGTTTTAAATAATCGAACACACCACAACCATTTATCTATGCGTAAATCTTCCATGGTTAATCTGTTTTTATTTTTTGTTTAGCGTTTTCAACCATAAAATGTAGCCTATTAAAGATATTGGCTTCGGATGTACTGGAATCGAAATCCAAGAATAAGAGATTCATTTGAGGATAAATTGTTTTAAATTTTTTCTCAATTCCTTTTGAAATAACATGGTTAGCAATACATCCGAAAGGTTGCAAACTAATAACATTATATATACTATTTTCTGCGAAGTTTGCTAATTCTGCAGGTATTAACCAGCCTTCTCCGAAGTTAGCGGAAAGGTTGATGATTTGAGATGCAAGTTTCGCTTCATGAAAAATTTCAGAGAAACGTCTATAATAAGGGAATCGACTTCCGATTTTATCAAATTTTTTAGTACAACCATATACCATTTTATAGATGGTATCACTTACAAATAAAGGTGTTTTTCCGGTACTTTTAATATTATGTTTCTTATTTACGTGCTTGTTTACAAAACTACTGATGAAAAAATTATACATTGATGGTGCCACAACTTCAATTCCCTGTTCGGATAACCATTCCAATACATTTTTGTTACTGAACGAGTTGTATTTTACATATATCTCACCAACTACCCCCAACGTAGGAAGGTTATTTTGGAGTTCTATGGAATTTGTAAATTCATCTATAGCCGAATTAAAAAGGTGTAACAATCCTTTATAATCACGATTTTCTATATAAGGGAAAGCAGATTCTATATATTTATAATGTAATTGCTTGGCTTTGCCTTTCTCCTTTTCGCGAACCACAGACGCATGATATAATTTAGAAATACAATCTGCGTACAATAGTGTATACATAGTAATCATAATATTCCCTCGATATTGTAGTTTAAATCCGGGTTGTTCATTCATCATACTATGTCCGAATGCAACGGAAATAACGGGAATATTTTTATAGCCTGATGCTATTAATGCATTTTTAATTAAAGCAATATAATTTGAGGCCCGACATTGTCCTCCTGTTTGTGTAATCCCGATAGCAATCTCGTTAAGGTCGTATTTTTTACTTTCCAATGCTTTTATAATACTCCCAACGATGATTGTTGCAGGATAACATACTTCGTTATTCGCATATTTTAATCCGGTTTCAGCCGCTTCGTTGTCTCCCATGGGCAAATTTTCCAGTTTGTAGCCCATAAGGGAAAATAATTTAGGTAAAAATTCAGAATATCCTTCTGCAAAATATGGCGCTAAAATGGTACGTCTTTTTTCTTGTTTTGTAAATACAGGCAATTTTTGAACCGGTATAAAGATTTGTTTATCTTTACTATATTTTAAGCTCTCGACAAGTGAGCGTACACGTAATCGAAGTGAACCGATATTATTGACATCATCAATTTTTAAAAGGGTTAGATTTTTGCCTCTTCGTTTCAAAATTTCGTCAATTTCATCCATAATAAAAGCATCCGGACCACAGCCAAAAGAGGTGAGTTGTACAAAATGAATATTCTCAGTGGTAGTAGCGACATAATGAGCTGCTTTCATTACTCGGTTAGGGTATGCCCATTGAGAAATAGTATTAACCTCTTTAAATACTTCGTCGGTAGTAAATAGAGCTACATTTTCCGTTATCACATCGATACCCATATCAGATATGGTATTTGCAATTTTATGCTGTATTAGAGGATCAATATGGTAGGGCCTTCCGGAGAGTAAAATAATCATTCGATTATTTTTTTTCGCTTTTTCTACAATACGGAGATTTTCTTCAGCTAGAGTAATTACATAACGATTTTGTTCCTCTAGTGCTTTTTCGAATGCCTTTTGTGCTGTTTTCTTATCAATGTGTAATGATTGTAAATATTGTATGCACGACTTGCGAAGTAATTTTTCATCGTTAAATGCAACGGTAGGAGAGTCTAATGGAATGCCAAAGTGATATTCGGTGTCCATGGAGCTTTTTATTACATCGGAATAACCTGCTACAATTGGGCAATTATAACTATTGCGAGCTGTAGGGTTTTCGGACTTCTCATAAATTGTATAGGGATATAAAATGCGATCTACATTTTTCTCAACCAGATCCATTATATGACCGTGCATTAGTTTTGCAGGGTAACATATGTTATCTGCCATAATGAAACGTATGCCTTTTTCATATAGCTTGGTTGTAGATGTTTTTGATAATACAGGTTTTAAATTACATTCCGAAAGTAGCGTAAACCAAAATGGGTAATGTTCATACATCCCTAATCCTCTCGGAATTCCAATAGTTAAAGTTGGGCTTACTTGGGATTTGTAAGTTCTTGAGAAAAGTAGTTTGTACCGTTCTTGATATTGATTTATCCCTTTTTCGATGTTATTGTTTATGTTGTAATATACTTTTTCACAATTATTCCCAGAATAAAATGTGTTTCCATTCGAGAATTGAAATATTTTTACTGTACAGGTATTCTCACAACCATTGCAAATTTTAAAATCGGAAATATAGGACTGAGAATGCAATAGTTGATCAAGGGTTAAGTGTTTATCAGAAGTTTTCCTATTTTCTTTCGCATACAATGCGGCTCCGTATGCTCCCATCAACTCAGGAATATTTGAAAATGTAACCTCGGTACCTGTTAAAGTTTCCAGAGCTTTAACAATAGAAAGATTTCGGAATGTACCTCCTTGTACGACAATGTGATCTCCTAATTCTTTGATTTCTTTTAGCTTCAGAACTTTGAACAAGCAGTTTTTCACAACGGAGTAGGAAAAACCTGCGGCAATATCATCAATGGTGGCACCTTCACGCATAGCTTGTTTTACTTTCGAATTCATGAATACAGTGCAACGGGTACCTAAATCACATGGATTTTTTGCAAAACAAGCCATTTCTGCAAATTCTGCAACCGGATAGTTTAGCATGTTCGCAAAGTTTTCGATAAACGATCCGCATCCCGAAGAACACGCTTCATTGATCTCGAGCCGTTTTATAGTTCCGTTTTCGACAAATATGGCCTTCATATCTTGTCCACCAATATCTAGAATAAACGATACATTAGGTAAAATATCACGTGCTGCTAAATAATGAGCCATCGTTTCTATAATACCGGAATGGAGGTTAAATGCAGTTTTTATTAAATTTTCTCCATAACCAGTTGTCGTACTTCCTACAATGCGTATTTTTTTATTTTGTTTTTCAGCAGTATCGTTAAGACGTTTTAAGCCGTTTAAAAAGGCCGTGAAGCTGTCTCCTTCATTGCGACTGTAATCTTCAAAAATAATACGATTTTGTGAATCGATAAGGACTATTTTTGTGGTAGTAGAACCTGAATCAACTCCCAGGTAGCAATCCATATCGGTTAGATCTTCCCAACGGATTGATTTTACAAAATGATTGTATTTTTGAGTTTTCCATATTTCCAGCTCTTTTTCGGAGTTAAAAAGCGGAGGAAGTCGTTTCTCGACAGAGTTTTGAAATGAATTTTTTGCATTGTCGCTGAATGTAGAAATACATTCCTTCAAATATTCTACTTTTGGTTCTGTTTCAAAAGGGACAATGGCTGTACCCCATGCTGGAATCAATTGTGCATTTTCGGAAATGATACAATCGGTTTCCTGCAGTGATAATTGTCGAATAAAGGCTTTTTTCAATTCTGAAAGAAAGGCGAATGGTCCTCCGCAAAAAAATACTTTTGGAACAATATCACTCCCTCGCGATAATGACGCTATTACTTGTATAGCGACGGCATTGAATACAGAAGCGGCAATGTCGTTTTTACTGACTTTGCGACTAATAAGATTTTGAATGTCCGTTTTAGAAAAAACACCACAACGCGAAGCTATCGGGTATAGGGTATTTGATACTTTTGCCAGCTCATTGAGTTCAAGCGGTGTAACGCCAAGTAGCGATGCCGTTTGATCTATAAAAGCTCCGGTACCACCCGCACAACTTCCGTTCATTCGAATGTCCGGTGATTTGCCTTTTTCAAAAAATATCATTTTTGAATCCTCCCCGCCAATATCGATGAATGTTTTTACATGACTATATTTTTTTTCGATAAGTTTTGCCGATGCAATGACTTCTTGAACAAAAGGAACCCCTGTTCGTTCTGCATACCCCATTCCTACAGAACCTGTGATCTTAATACGTATATAGCAGTCTCCAATCGATTGATACATATTTTCATATGCTAATCTCGTGGCTTCTTTGATATCGGTATTATGTCGACGGTAATCTGAAAATACAATATTCCCTTCATTATCAGTTGCAACAAGTTTTAGCGTTGTTGAACCTATATCTATTCCTATATTATATGTTTGATATATTGTATGATTCATGAGATACATTTTTTACTTTTGACAAAATCATTCTCATTAATTGTGTAAAAAAAATGATTTTGATGGTGTCGTATATATTTTTTAATATGCTTGAAACTAGCTATTTGAATAATTTTTGAAATTTACAAAAGTACAAAAAAAATGAATATACTTGTTGATTAATTTGAATAAAACTTTTTATA
>CAYYUE010000161.1:0-4992 GCA_964474745.1 uncultured Bacteroidaceae bacterium
ATTCCCGGAGTAAGGATTTTTATTGATATATTTGTTCCTGTTCCATTTTTTTCTCATGTAATTGGGAGAACTAAGTTCGGACTGTGATGTTGTTTGTAGTATAAAACAACTTTGGAATCAATGACGTAGTAATATTCTTAAGGAGCCCATTTTGTAGTGTGTAATAAACGTTGTAGAAAATATAACCTGATGGGTAATAATCAGATGTAATTTGGAAGGGCTCTATTGTAGAGTAGATAACTATTTTCCTCAAAAATATAAAATATTATATGTATATTTGCACTTTTATATCTTATAAAGAAAAATAAACTACTAACTAATAAAAATTATAAACATGAATAACGCTATTTATAGTTTTCCCAAACCGGCTAATGAACCTGTATTGGGTTATAAACCGGGAAGCGAAGAACGCAAAAAAATCAAAGAAGCAATGCATCAATTGCTTAATGAAGTCACTGAAATTCCTATTATTGTAGGAGGAAAAGAAATAAAAACCGGCGATATGGGTACTGTTGTAATGCCTACGGATCATAAACACATATTGGCCCGCTATCATAAAGTAACTGAAAAAGAAGTGCGAATGGCTATTGATGCTTCGATGCAAGCTCATAAAGAATGGGCTTGTACACCATGGATCGACCGTGCTTCCATAATGTTGAAAGCGGCAAGTCTTTTAGCTGGAAAATATCGTTTCTTGATGAATGCTGCTTGTATGTTAGGGCAAGCCAAAACAACCATGCAAGCAGAAATAGATTCCGCGTGTGAAACAATAGATTTTTTTAAATTCAATGTACATTATGCTTCTCAGATATATGCAGATCAACCTATTTCCGAAAACGGAGTATTGAATCGTGTAGAATATCGTCCATTAGAAGGTTTTGTATTTGCCATAACCCCATTTAATTTTACTTCTATAGCATCCAACTTATGCATGTCGCCCGTATTGATGGGAAATACATGTATATGGAAACCATCCACTACTTCATTACTATCTAATTATTTGTTGATGAAGATATACAAAGAAGCCGGATTGCCCGACGGTGTTGTGAATTTCTTACCCGGTAGTGGTTCTCTTATCGGAAAAATTGCTTTTGCCGATCCTAATTTTGCAGGAGTTCATTTTACAGGATCTACAAAAACGTTTAATAGTTTTTGGAAATCGATAGGAGACAATATTGCGAACTATAGAACATATCCTAAAATCGTAGGTGAAACAGGTGGAAAGGACTTTATATTTGCCCATCATTCTTCATGTCCCAAAGCAGTGGCAACGGCTATTGTTCGCGGAGCTTTTGAATTCCAAGGTCAAAAATGTTCTGCTGCTTCAAGAGCCTATATTCCGTGCAGCATGTGGGCTGAAGTTAAAAAATATGTAGGCGAAATGCTTCATGAAATTAAAGTAGGAGACGTGCGAGATTTTTCCGTATTTATAAATGCCGTAATAGACGAAGCTTCATTTGATAATTGCATGAATTACATAAATCACGCAAAAGAAAGTAAAGATGCTGAAATTGTATTTGGAGGAACCGGAGATAAATCGGTAGGATATTTTGTACAACCGACTGTTATACTAGCCAAAACTCCCGATTATAAATCGATGAAAGAAGAGATTTTCGGACCTATTATCACGGTTTATATTTATGAAGATGACAGGTTTGAAGAAACCTTGCATATATGTGATTCTACTTCTCCATATGCATTAACAGGAGCTATATTTGCTACCGATCGTAAGGCATTGATGAAAGCATCGCATATTTTGCGATATGCTGCCGGCAATATGTATTATAATGATAAACCTACAGGTGCGGTTGTAGGACAGCAGCCTTTCGGAGGTGCTCGTGCTTCGGGAACAAACGATAAGGCAGGTAGCTACCTTAATCTGATTCGTTGGACAAGCCCTCGTGCCATTAAAGAAACATTTTGCTCGGCTACGGATTATAAGTATCCCTTTATATCAGATGCAGAATAATAATTTGTAAAAAGATTATTCGGAGGAAGATCTTTTATGCTTATAGAAAGATTTTATAAAAAAAACCGTTTGAGATATCTCAAACGGTTTTTTTTATAAAAGATATTTTACTTTTATTATTAACTACATTTAGACCATCCGCACTTATTACTGCATTCTTTGCAACCTCCGGTATAAATAATTTTGCTTCCGCATTCGGGACATACATCTCCCGTCTCTGTTCCGTCACAAATGTACCGTTTTAAAGCGCGTGCAACACCGTTTTTCCATGTAGTAATACTATCCACATCAAAATTAAGTTTGCTGATAAGTTCTACTACACTAGGTATTGGCATTCCATGTCGTAAAATTCCGGAGATTAGTTTCGCATAATTCCAGTATTCTTTGTTGAACAATCTTGACAATCCTTCAATGGTAACTTTATACCCGTCTTTGTCTAAAAATTGAAAGTCATAACGAGCTTTATTTTCTTCTTTTACCCGAATAACCCAACCTTTTTCTACCCACGTCGGTAATAAAAAACTATCGGCTTTTCCTGTAAATATTTCATAAGGATGGTTTTGGTATACACCAACAACCGCAATCCAACTTTCTTTTTCGTTTTGAAAACGGACAATTTCTGCATCCAATTTTTTTGGGCGCTTAGGAGCTGTTGTTTCTTTAAATGAGTCTGAAGTTTTTTTAGTTTCACTGTTGGACACCAGAACACCTTCTCTGGATCCGTCTCGATAAATAGTACAACCTTTACAACCACTTTCCCAAGCTGTTTGATAAACAGTACTTACCATTTCTTTGGTTGTTTCCTTGGGAATATTTACCGTTACGCTAATAGAATGATCCACCCATTTTTGGATAGCTCCCTGCATACGAACTTTATTAATCCAATCAATATCATACGATGTTGCTTTATGATAAGGAGATTTATCAATAATTTTTTGCAAATCTTCATCATTCATTTTTACAACTTCTTCCGAATCATACCCATTAAGGGTTAACCAATCGATGAATTTGGGATGGAATACGTTGAATTCTTCAAAGTAATCGCCATTTGCATCTTGAATGAGTTTATGAGTTGAACTTTCTTTGTCGTTCGGGTTCATCTTTTTACGGCGCTTGTATGAAACTTTGAATACCGGTTCGATCCCCGAAGTTGTTTGAGTGCATATGCTTACGGTTCCGGTGGGAGCGATGGTAAGCAGCGCAATGTTTCTACGGCCGTATTGCGTCATGCTTTTGTACAACTTGGAATCTGCTTCAGCTAAACGTTTAATAAAAGGGTTTTCCTTTTCTCGATCGGTATCATACAAGGGAAATGCTCCACGTTCTTGCGCCATAGTAACAGAAGAAGTATACGCTGCAAGGGCTAATGCTTTATGTACTGAAACGGAAAAATCAATAGCATCATCGGACCCGTAGCGCAATCCTAATGCTGCCAACATATCTCCTTCCGCAGTAATTCCAAATCCTGTTCTTCTTCCTTCCAGGCATTTTAATTTAATGTTTAACCAAACATTACGTTCCACTCGTTTTATTTCTTCTTCTTCTGGGTCGCTATCTATTTTATTGATAATTTTTTCGATCTTTTCCAACTCCAAATCAATAAGGTCATCCATCAAGCGCTGCCCTTTTATTACATGCTCTCGAAACAAATCAAAATCAAATGATGCTTCCGGAGTAAAAGGATTTTTTACATAACTATATAGGTTAATGGCAAGTAAACGGCAGCTGTCGTATGGGCATAATGGAATTTCACCACATGGATTGGTAGATACAGTTTTGAAACCGAAATCGCTATAGCAATCGGGTATAGACTCACGGATAACCGTATCCCAAAACAAAACTCCCGGTTCTGCGGAAGACCACGCATTTTCGATAATCTTGTTCCATAATGCACGCGCATCAATTTCTTTTACGATTGAAGGGTTTTTAGCATCAATCGGGTATTGTTGTTTGAAAAGTTTATTTTCTAACACACAATGCATAAATTCATCGGTGATTTTTACAGATATATTTGCACCCGTAATTTTTCCTTGTTCTAATTTAGCATCGATGAACTTTTCCGAATCGGGATGCTTAACGGATATACTCAACATCAGAGCACCACGACGCCCCCCCTGAGCTACTTCTCGTGTAGTATTGGAGTATCGTTCCATAAATGGCACAATTCCTGTAGACGTGAGAGCGCTATTTTTTACGGGAGAACCTTCCGGGCGGATATGAGACAAATCATGCCCTACACCTCCGCGACGCTTCATGAGTTGTACTTGCTCCTGATCAACTTTCAATATCCCACCATAGGAATCGGAGCATCCGGGATTTCCAATGACAAAACAATTTGATAGTGAAACAATTTGAAAGTCATTTCCAATACCCGACATTGGGCTTCCTTGAGGAATGATATATCGAAAGTCTTTCAATAATTCATATATATCTTCTTTTGACATAGGATTAGGATAATGATTTTCAATACGAGCAAATTCAGATGCTAAACGAATATGCATTTGATCCGGGGTTAATTCAAAAATTTGATCACCGTCGCGTAGTGCATATTTGTTCATCCAAACGTTTGCTGCGAGTTCATCACCGTGAAAATAGCGGGTAGAGGCTTCCATTATCTCTTTAGGATCGTACATAAAATGTGTCGTCTTTGTTTTGTCTTCCTTCATGGTTTTGGGCATAATTTCCAAATTGATATATCCTTGTTTTATAGTGTGTATTTGTTTGTTTCGTGTGTTCTTAATATTTATGTATGAATTTCTATGTGCTTCTTTTTCTTTTTCAAGAGTACCTTTTTCTCCATTAAAATCAAAAATTAAGTCATACTGCATAACTAAAAAATTAAGTTTATTGAACAAATACAAGTAATTATACAACTCTGGCTTTTTCTTAGCCAATGCTAAATTACAAAGACATTTAGGTTCTCAATTCTTTAGTTATTAACAGCTTTCTTTTTGATAGGTAAAATGGATTGTAAAACAATGAATTACTTACTAATAACATTCTATTTGACTATAAGAATATGT
>CAYYUE010000162.1:0-4991 GCA_964474745.1 uncultured Bacteroidaceae bacterium
TACTCATGCTTTGAATTACACTTTATGGAATTGAAATGTATATCAAAACATTTAAAGAATGCTATTGTTGTAGCAATGTCGATAAGATATAGATTCTTTATGTAACCCCAAAAGATGACACTTATTAGATTTTATATATAGAATCAAAATATACCATTTCGATATTGACTTTTGAATGGAACGTTTAATCTAAAGGATAACAAAAGAAATGTCAACATTACGGTTCAAAGTTGTAGAAGAAGCTTTTTATAAAAAAGCGATTACGGTAACTCCTCCTGCCAAAATTACATCACAATATTATGGTAATAATGTGTTTAATCGGAAACAAATGGAAAAATATTTGTCAAAGGAAACGATAAGAAAAATTGCAAATATAGTTGATAAGAGCAAAACATTAGATAGTGAATTGGCAAATGAGATTGCTTCCGGTATGAAAATATGGGCGATGGAAAGAGGGGTAACGCATTATTCCCATTGGTTTCAACCATTGAATGAGGGAACCGCTGAGAAGCATGATTCTTTTATTGAATATGAAAAACTTCCTGGAAGTTCTATAATAGAAGATTTTTCTGGAAAACTATTAGTACAGCA
The DNA here is from genome assembly GCA_964474745.1 of uncultured Bacteroidaceae bacterium. GTDB lineage: Bacteria > Bacteroidota > Bacteroidia > Bacteroidales > P3 > HGM05376. Next base: position 592 of record CAYYUE010000162.1, read on the forward strand.
GGAACCCGATGCATCCAGTTTCCCGAATGGAGGTATGCGAAGTACTTTTGAAGCTCGAGGGTATACAGCTTGGGACCCTTCTTCGCCGGCTTTTATTGTAGACGATACACTATGCATACCTACTGTTTTCATCTCTTATACTGGTGAAGCTTTAGATTATAAAACTCCATTGCTGAAAGCATTGCATGCAATTGATAAAGCAGCTACAGGAGTTTGTCATTACTTTGATACATCAGTAAAAAAAGTCTACTCTTATTTGGGGTGGGAACAAGAATATTTTTTGATAGATCAGGGGATGTATGCTGCGCGGCCTGATTTGGTATTGACAGGAAGAACGTTAATGGGGCATGAATCGGCAAAAAACCAACAATTAGAAGATCATTATTTGGGTGTAATTCCTGCTCGAGTACAGGCATATATGAAGGAAGTGGAATACGAAGCCTATGGATATGAGATACCATTGAAGATTCGACACAACGAAGTAGCACCCAATCAGTTTGAATTAGCTCCGATTTATGGAGAAACCAACTTATCAATAGATCAAAATTTATTGATAATGTCAATTATGAAACGGGTTGCTCGTCGGCATGGATTTCGCGTTCTTTTTCATGAAAAACCTTTTGCAGGAGTTAACGGTTCCGGAAAACATAATAATTGGTCGTTGGGAACGGATACAGGAATAGGATTGTTAACACCTGGAAAAACACAGGAAGAAAATCTGCGTTTTATAACTTTTTTGGTGAATATACTGATGGCGGTATATAAACATAACGCTTTATTGAAAGCCTCTGTAATGACAGCACAGAATATTCACAGATTGGGTGCCAATGAAGCACCGCCGGCTATAATTTCGGTTTTTTTGGGTACACAAATTTCTGATATTATAGATAGATTAGAGAATAGTATGAGTGAAGATGCTATTGTAATGGATAGCAAAAAAAGAATGAAATTAGGTGTTGCTCGTATTCCTGAAGTACTGTGGGATAATACAGACCGTAATAGAACATCGCCATTCGCTTTTACCGGAAATCGATTTGAATTTCGGGCTATAGGTGCTTCGGCAAATTGTGCTTCAGCAATGATTGTTTTGAACTCCATCGTAGCCGCACAACTGAAAGAATTTAAAGAAACAATAGATAACAAAATTCATTTAGGAGAATCAAAACAGAAGGCTATTTTTGAAGTTATCAAACAATATATCAAGGAATCAAAACCTATTCGATTTGAGGGAAATGGTTATGATGATGCGTGGAAAATCGAAGCATTACAAAGAGGATTGGATTGTGAAACCAATGTCCCAGTTATATATGATGCATATACTACTCCGCAAGCGATTGATATGTTTGCTAAAGTAGGTATTTTTACTAAAAAAGAATTGTATGCCCGAAACGAAATAAAGTGGGAGATTTACACGAAAAAAAATCAAATAGAAGCGAGAGTGTTTGGCGATTTAGCCTTAAATCATATAATACCCGTCGCCATTCGTTATCAAACATTGCTGCTCGATAATGTTTCTAAAATGCATCAGGTGTACGATATAAGAAAGGCGCAAGTACTTTCTTTTTATGAGACTGCTATAATAGAAGAAATTTCAGAACGAATTGTAAAAATAAAAACCAATGTAGAGGCATTGATAGAGGCTCGAAAAACAGCCAACAAGATAGGGAATGAACGACAAAAAGCTATTGCTTACCACGATACTGTAATACCATTTTTTAATAGTATTCGATACGAAATAGATTGCCTGGAATTAATTATAGATGATGAGTTATGGCCCTTACCGAAGTATAGAGAACTATTGTTTACTAGATAACACTACGATTTTTCTATTTGTTGAACATAGATAAAAAGTATATTAAGTTTTATGACAATAAAAAAGAGAGAATTTGAAAAAAACTATGTGTGAGAAGTAAAAATAATATTATCTATTTGCATGAATAGAATGGAAACAAAAAAGAGAAAAACTATATATAATTTTCCTCTTTTTTGTAAAAATATTTTATTTCATAGATCGTTCTTTGATCCAGGTTTTCATGTATTTTTTAAACGCTTTTGAGTATGTTTTATACCATTTGTCGGCTGAATAGAAACTGATGGTTTCAATCGCATCATTATAATTGTAACCTTGTTTGCTCATGTCGTATGACATGAGTTTGGCCAAACGATCTTGAATTTTTTTAGTTTGGGAAGCTTTATAGCCCATTGCTTTTATTGCACTTAATGATTCTAATGCAACCATGTATTCTTTGTATTTCACCATTATCTCTAGTGCATTTAATGCAAAGTCGATGTCATTCATGTTTGCCAATACATCACGCATCGGGGTGTGTTCAATACCCACCATGCCCAGTTCATAGCGGTTAAACAAAGCTTCTGCAGTGCTATATTGCTGCACATATCCATTGGTATCACCGCGTTTCAAATTTTGGTAGGCATTATCCATTACATCTATATACTCTATCGGTTTTTCAATTTGCTGCATTAACGATTTTAGTTTGGATTTATCCAATTTACAATTTTTCGATTCGGGAACACTAAGAGCTGTCCGAACATATGCTTCTGCTTTGTAGTAATCTTTACGACGAATACAATCCATAATGTTGTAAATATATCCGTTCAATTCCTCTTGTCGTTTGTCACATACTTTTTTGTCAAGGGCTGTAAGATACGATTTCATAATACGGACAATTGCAGTGTCTTTTTCCATTTGATAACTTTTGATTAGTTTATTAGTAATGTTAATAAGACTATCTGCAACGGTGGGCTCGCCTTGCCATATAGCATATTCTGCGGCAGACATCCGTTTGGCTGTAATTTCACGTATAGCTAATCTATACATGTTTTCCACTTCTTCTTTTTCTCCTTCTATTTTCGCCAATTGATTAGCTGATTCCAATACTTCGAGAGCTTTCTCGAAGCTGTTTACCGACAAAAATGAACGTGTTTCATAAAATTTGTCATCAATAGCTTTGCTAAAGGACTTTTTATTTGGACTTGTTCCGAGTTGAGTTACCTTTGTTTTCTCGTTTATATAATGTTGCTCAATGTTCTTTACTTCAATGTTATTGTCTACATGCTCTATATCTTCATCAAGAACATATTCTTTGAATTTTTCAGCATAAGAAGTGTCTATAGCCGATTGCTCTATAGACTCCTGTTTGAGCTCCAAACGCGATTTTTGAGGTTGTAACACTGCAATTTTGGCGTTCAGTAGCTCTTTTGTATTAGCCTCGGTATAGTCGGCCATTTGTTGGGCTTTTCCTAAATATTCCATTAGTAATGCAGCTTTACGGTTGCCATCCAATTCTGACGCATCTTTTATGTAGCTTTCGGCAATTAACTTTGCTAGTATTTTAAAATCGTTATTATCGCGAATATAATTTTGATTATTCCCATAGTACTCGTAAGCAGCCATCGCAAAACTTTCGGCAGCAGCATTTCGGTTCGCTTTAAGAGCTTTTTTCGCCAATGCAATTTGCGTACTGTAAACTCCTGTTTGGCAGCGTTCCAATGTTGTTGCAATTGCTTCATTATTGCAAATTTGTAATTTATCTTGTACACAAAAAGCTCCCAATTCTTGCAATACGGCTACAGCTTGTGCATATTTTTCTTGATTAGCAAGATTAAGCGCATACATGTAGTTTTTGTTATATGCATATGTGAGTATGCTTTGGATCAAATCTTTTTCGTCTTGCGTCGGATTCATGGTAGAAAGTACTGAAAATAGGCGATTAGCGGCATCTCCTAATTTGATACTATCGATATCCATACGAGCCAATTGGTAGTTGGTCAATACATGTTGTGGATTTAGTTTTAAGGCTTTCTGGAAATTAGATTTGGCTCTAGTTCCATTCCCCGATTCCAGTTCGGCGATACCTTCTCGATAACTCCAATCTACAATTTTGGGTTGTAGAAAAGCTATTATTTCTTTGTTGTGAGCTGTTATCGTTTTTAGTTTATACCAATTTTCATATACAAGAATATCATCCTTATGATTGGAATAGCGTTCGATGATTTTTTCGGCATTGGCAAGTTGTGAATTATACACTACAATAAGTTCGGGTGAATCATATTGAAATTTTGAGATTATACGAATATTTTCTTTTAATTCATCGATAATAAGTTTACGCTCGTTATCGGATAATTTTTGAGCTTGAGATGAAAAAGAAAATAAGCATAAACAGATGGTCATGCATATAAATATCTTTTTTTGTGCGTTTTTTATAATAGATATCATCATTTTATATTTTGTATGATTTTATGGTGCAAAAGTATGTAAAAATATTTATCTAATGTATTTGATAACGGAAAAACATAAGCAAGCGTGTGTTTTACTTATAAAAATGAGTAAAAAACAATGCAATATGCTTTCAAAACCAAAGTTATATATGTATCTTTGC
>CAYYUE010000163.1:0-4972 GCA_964474745.1 uncultured Bacteroidaceae bacterium
TAAATGGCCAAATAGAAAATTTCTGTAAAAATATGAATAGGTGATTATGAATCAATTTATATTAATCATATATATTTATTAAAAACAAAATTATGAATTATTTAATTTATCTCGTTTTGGGAGCTTCAATTTTAGCGTTGGGGTTTGCATTTCTGTTTTTTAAGCAGATGATGAAAGAAGAAGAAGGTACAGATGTAATGAAAAAAATTGCTTTACATGTACGTAAGGGAGCGATGGCCTATTTAAAACAACAGTATAAAATTGTTACTATTGTTTTTATTATTTTAGCGGCTCTTTTTGGCATAATGGCATTTTTTGGATTGCAAAATGGTTGGGTATGGTTTGCATTTCTTACAGGAGGTTTCTTTTCCGGATTAGCTGGTTTTTTTGGAATGAAGACAGCTACTTATGCATCAGCTCGTACAGCAAATGCTGCTCGTAATTCTCTAAATAGCGGGCTTAAAATAGCTTTTCGCTCGGGGGCTGTAATGGGACTTACTGTCGTTGGCTTGGCTTTATTGGATATTTCATTATGGTATATTGTATTGAATTATTTTGTTGAAGAAGCCAATAAATTGGTTATCGTTACCACTACCATGTTAACATTTGGTATGGGAGCGTCTACTCAAGCATTATTTGCTCGTGTGGGGGGAGGTATTTATACAAAAGCAGCTGATGTAGGAGCTGACTTAGTTGGGAAAGTGGAAGCAGGAATTCCTGAAGATGACCCTCGTAATCCGGCAACAATTGCTGATAATGTAGGGGATAATGTAGGAGATGTTGCAGGAATGGGAGCCGATCTATATGAATCGTACGCAGGCTCCATTTTAGCTACAGCGGCTCTAGGAGCTGCAGCTTTTGCTACAATAGGTGTTGAAATGCAAACTAAAGCAATTTTTGCTCCCATGTTGATTGCAGCTGTAGGGGTGTTGCTTTCCATTATAGGAATATATTTGGTTAGAACGAAGGAGGGAGCTAATATGAAGCAATTATTAAGTGCATTGAATAAAGGTATTAATGTAAGTTCCGTACTGATTGCCATTGCAACATTTGTTATCCTCTATCTATTAGACATCGAAAATTGGTTAGGTATATCCTTTTCTGTTGTTTGTGGCTTAATAGCAGGTGTCATTATAGGAAAGTCTACGGAATATTATACATCACACTCATATAAACCGACTCAGAAAGTGGCAAAAAGTTCAGAAACAGGACCGGCTACTGTGATTATATCGGGAATTGGATTAGGAATGATCTCAACTGCTATACCTGTTATTACAATTGGAGCGGCCATTATCTTAGCATATTTATGTGCAATTGGATTCGATGTTCAAAACTTTCTCTCGGCACCTAATTTAAGTTTGGGCCTTTATGGAATCGGTATTTCTGCGGTAGGAATGTTATCTACCTTAGGGATCACATTAGCTACTGATGCATATGGACCTATTGCCGATAATGCAGGAGGTAATGCTGAAATGAGTGGATTAGGAGAAGAAGTTCGCCATAGAACAGATACTCTTGATGCATTGGGAAATACTACAGCGGCTACAGGAAAAGGCTTTGCAATAGGCTCCGCAGCATTGACTGCACTGGCTTTATTGGCTTCTTATGTTGAAGAAATTAAAATTGCTTTGGTACGAGCTGGACAAACGACTCTACAGATTGGAGGAGATGTTGTACAAACAGCCCAGGCTTCATTAGTAGATTTCATGAATTATTACGAAATCACGTTGATGAACCCAAGAGTACTCGTAGGTATTTTTATAGGTGCAATGATGTCATTTTTGTTCTGCGGATTAACGATGAATGCAGTGGGCCGAGCCGCACAAAAAATGGTAGAAGAAGTGCGTCGTCAATTTCGTGAGATAAAAGGTATTCTTACCGGAGAAGGCACCCCGGATTATGCTCGTTGTGTAGAAATATCTACAAAAGGAGCTCAACAAGAAATGTTATTTCCTTCGATATTGGCAATCATAGCTCCAATTATAGTAGGACTTATTTTTGGCGTTTCCGGTGTATTAGGATTATTAATAGGAGGTTTATCAAGTGGATTTGTATTGGCAGTATTTATGGCCAATGCTGGCGGAGCATGGGATAATGCAAAAAAATTTATTGAAGATGGGAATTGTGGAGGAAAAGGATCTGAAAATCACAAAGCAACAGTCGTTGGAGATACCGTTGGTGATCCATTTAAAGACACATCAGGACCATCATTAAATATTTTGATCAAATTAATGAGTATGGTTTCTATTGTAATGGCAGGATTAACCGTTGCTTTTCATATTTTATAAATCTAGATGATCTTTTACATACAAAAAGAGATCCTAAAAGGATCTCTTTTTGTATGTAAAAGTATTATGAAATACTATTTGTTTGTTTTGAAAGGATACAAGCGTAGGTATAGTTATATTTGATATAAGAGACAATACGTACGATAAATTTTTCTCTAATCTTATCATGATGTTAGACGAAACAGCAAATATCAATTTATGGCTATGAAAATAGAACATCTGAACTTACATGATTGGCGAATCTATTTCCTGATTTTTGATCAATATAAAATCACTACCGATAAGTAGAGGCATTTGAATGATAGTTTAGGCGTAAGGTTTCTTTTTCAATTCGTTATAAGGAAAGAATTTTATGGTAGTGGAAAAAGTTATAGATAATAGAATTTTCTATCATAATTATCCTCTACAGATGAAACTTTATGCAATAAAAGTACAAAAATACATTTACAAACGATTGATTTATAGAAGAGAAAAAAAAAGTTCTAAAAAAATCAATTAAATAGAAAAAAAAATATACTTTTGCATTATATTTATCGATAAAAAAATATCGAATAAGAAAAAACAAAGAAACATTACTATAACTATTTAATAGCATAAAACATTATGATGACCAAAAAAGAATATATTGAGAGTTTACGTAAACTAAATTTGAAGGTTTACTTTATGGGAGAACTTATTGAGAATCCTGTGGATCATCCGATGATTCGCCCTTCAATGAATTCGGTTGCTAAAACGTATGAATTAGCTGAAAAGTCTGAATATCAAGAATTAATGACAGCTTATTCGCCTTTGATTGGTAAACGTGTCAATCGTTTTTGTCATTTACATCAAAGTACTGAAGATTTAGTAAATAAAGTAAAAATGCAACGTTTAATGGGCCAACAAACTGCGGCTTGTTTTCAACGTTGTGTGGGGATGGATGCATTTAATGCAATTTATTCTACTACATATGAAATGGATAAAGCATTAGGTACGGGCTATCATAAGCGTTTCACTGAATATATGAAATTTGTTCAGGAAAATGACTTGACTGTTGATGGAGCAATGACTGATCCTAAAGGGGACAGAAGCCTTTCTCCTTCTAAGCAAGAAGATCCTGATTTGTATTTACGTATTGTTGAAGTACGTGAAGACGGTATTGTCGTAAGAGGAGCCAAAGCACACCAGACAGGTGCAGTTAACTCTCATGAACATTTGATTATGCCTACGGTTGCAATGAAAGAGGAAGACAAAGATTACGCAGTATCGTTTGCTGTTCCTTCAGATGCCGAAGGCGTATTTATGATTTATGGTCGTCAATCATGTGATACTCGTAAAATGGAAGGTATCGCTGATATGGATTTAGGAAACTCTGAATATGGTGGACACGAAGCATTAGTTGTGTTCGACGATGTATTTGTTCCTAATGATAGAGTATTTATGTGTCGCGAATATGATTTTGCAGGAATGATGGTAGAACGTTTTGCCGGTTATCATCGTCAATCATATGGTGGATGTAAGGTAGGTGTTGGTGACGTTTTAATAGGTGCTGCTGCCTTGGCCGCAGATTATAATGGAGTTCCCAAAGCAACTCACATCAAAGACAAATTGATTGAAATGATGCATTTGAATGAAACATTATATGCTTGCGGTATTGCCTGTTCTGCAGAAGGTGAAAAAATGCCTGCCGGAAACTATCAAATAAACTTGCTTTTAGCGAATGTTTGTAAACAAAACGTTACTCGTATGCCGTACGAAATAGCTCGTTTGGCAGAAGATATTGCTGGAGGGTTAATGGTAACGATGCCTTCTGAGCAAGATTTACGTGATGAAAAAATAGGACCTTATATAGAAAAGTATTTAAAAGGTGCAACAGGTACTTCTACTGAAAATCGTATGCGTATTTTACGATTAATTGAAAATATAACATTAGGAACAGCTGCAGTAGGCTATCGTACAGAATCGATGCATGGAGCAGGTTCGCCCCAAGCACAGCGCGTCATGATTGCAAGACAAGGTAATTTGGCGGCTAAAAAAGAATTGGCTAAAGTAATTGCCAAAGTAGATGAGAGCAGAGATAGAAAATAATAGCAGTTTCAAAGAGCGGGTTCATGATATTGTTCAACATCGAATCCGCCCTTTGTTAACGGAGCATGGTGGGGATCTTTTCGTAAAAGAAATAAAAGGTAATGATGTAGGTATTGTGTTTTCAGGGGCATGTGCCGCATGTCCCTCAGCTCAAATCACTGTCGAAGATGTGGTAGAGAAAGAGCTTCGAAAAGAGTTGAAAGAGGAATTAGGACGCGTATATTTGATTCACGAAACAAACAAAGACCTCCTTGATTTTGCTCGAAAATTGCTAAAAAAATAAGAAATATTTTTAATCGTAAATAGTAAATGACATGGAATGGCAAGAAATATATAAAGATAAAATAGTAACGCCTCAAGAGGCTGTTAAACATATAAAAAGTGGAGATAAAATGGTTTTCGGACATGCAGCCGGATGCCCCTTGGTGGTCCCTACCGAGATGGTAGCTCAGAAACACCGTTTACGTGATATAAGCATTTATCATATGGTTACCTTAAATGACGGTGACTATCTGGCTCCTGATCTGGATGGACATTTTCGACATGTTACGAATTTTGTTGCAGGCAACTCAAGACAGGCTATTGCTGATTGTAGAGCTGATTTTATACCTGTGTTT
>CAYYUE010000164.1:0-4945 GCA_964474745.1 uncultured Bacteroidaceae bacterium
TGATCATCTGGGTGTTGCTCAACCATACCCGCCAAGGTACGAGTTTCTATGCGATATATGTATGATTGGCTTAGACCTGTCTTTTCAGCCAATTCAACTTGGCTGATATTTCTTTTTATCCGTTCTTCTTTTATGCTGAGGGATATTCTTTTTCTGTCATTTAGGTTATTCATCTTTTTATATTTCTTTACTATCCGAAAATTCCTTATCTCTAAATAATGCTGCCAATCCTGTAATTTGCTTTAACCTTAACAACTCGTCCGCATCCATTCCTATATTGTTCAATATCCAGGAATCTGACATACCTGACTGAATTAGTTCAGAAACAATATTGCTCATCAGTTCTATAGCGTGCGATCCTCTTGCTCGATTGTGTCGTATTGTCGAAGCCATACGGTTATTTATTGGTTTATCTATTACAACAACTGGAATCATTCCATGTTCTCTTTCGTATATATCTTTATGATTTATCATTATAAGATACCGATGAAAACCATCAACAATTTCATAATCGCCATTATCGAGTCTATAGCATACAATGGGCTGAGTATACCAATCTTCTTTTATACTTGTATATAAGAGTTTCATTTCAGGAGGTGCTACCGAATTTGGATTGTAGGAATTTGAATGAATTTTTTCTACCGGTACGGGAATTACATTATATACAGGTGATAAACAGGTTTTTTCAAATTTATATCCATTTGATGATTTTTTTTTCCCATTAACACATCTTAAAACACAGGACGGAATGATTCCGAGTTCTCTGCATGCTTCCATTACGCTCCCAAATATGATTTCATACCCTGTTTCTATATTTGTTGCTTTTACCGGGAAAGATTTTTCATCTGTATGCATTCCGGCTATCCCTGCTTTTGTTTGATAATGTTTAGATATATTGCTTTCATTTAATAACCATTCAAGATTTTCAACATGGTTATCTTTTTTACATCCATTGATGTGATTAACAATCGAAAAATTATTGGGGTTTTTAACAAAAGTAGCAGCAATAAGCTTATGCACTTCTACAAATTTACGATCAATAGTAGTTATCATATAACCATTTGCATCAACATACTGAGCCTTTTCCTCTTTATTTTCATTGTATACTCTACCATCGCGATCACAATAGTATAGGTTGTTTGTACCCATTATTTGTTTCAATTCTTCCATTATAATATGTCATTATATTTATCCATTACTGATTTTCTTCTTTCCAACTCCTTCTTAGTTTGTGAAAAACCCATGTACTTACAAAGGTGATCATTCTTCATAATACATATACACACTCGTTTGTATGTTGGAATTTCCTTGAATTCTTCAATATCTATTTCATCAATATATTCCATCCGTACAGGTTTCTTATCTGTTTTGTAATTTGTTTTATCATAAACTTCAATTTCAATATCTGCACCACGTAATTTTTGAATTGTTTTTTCAGATAAAACACCTCCTTTTTCTCGCCAGAACTTAATACTTGTTTTCAATTTCGACAAATAATTTTCTCTTGTCTGTTTTGGAAGAGTGTCTAAAAGGAAATACATATAACTTTTCCATGTGTGCCCTTTCGGAAGTTTGATGGATTTCCATCCCATTGCGGTCGTTCCTCCATAAATCCCCGTAAAATTTATTCCATTAACTCTTCCTATCATTTTGGCCCAGTTATTTGGATCAATAACACGATATATTTTTAGGCTATCCTGTGCAGCATTATTAAAAGGAGATGCAACCCGCATCTGATCAATATTCAATCCTGCCATATAATATAAATCATATAACTTATTATATTCCCATCCGAAACGAGCATTAGCTGTCCAAATATCTTCTGTTTTCCAATCAAATAAAGGATATGCATTGTATACATTGTCAAATATTTTATTGGTCCAATTATTATTGTCAAATTTGTTGAAATTACGATCCGAATAAATTGCTCTCCATCTATTCAGGCTTTCCTGTGTGCGTATTCCAACAAGGCAACAAGTACGTTTTGCATTATGTACATGATGATTCCATTTCGAAAACTGAATTTGAAAATCATAATCCCACATTTCGCGTTTAAAAAAAGTACACGGATTATTATTTTCGTTTATTGAGTTTTCCGGTAATTTACGAACCCAAATATCTTTATACTCAATATCCCATGGAGTCCAGTGATCTTGATACATTGAGGTAGCGCATTGTGCCGAAATAGGCAGGCAGATACGATAGTATTCAAGAATATCGGAATTGCTACTAAAAACAGCATCTACATACTCCGTCGTCATCTGATATTGTGCCTCATAATCAATATGAAAAACACCTATCTTCCTATTGAGAGTATTTTTTCTTACAAAGTCTATGCACATATTCAGTAGCACTCCACTATCTTTTCCTCCAGAAAACGATATGTATATATTATCAAATTCAGAAAAAATTTTACTTATTCTTTCTTGTGCGGCTTGATAAACATTCATAGTTACTTAGTATAAATTGCACACTTGACAAATTTTTTCATCATAGAGAATCCAAGCTGTGTTAATACTTCGTAATCGGATTTTTGTGTAATGATCATAAGTTTAACATCTACGCCCAGATGCTGAACAGCTGCCTTTATCATATATTCCATGATTTCGGGATTCCGTTTAGTAGCATAATAGTTATTCACCTCAACACATCCGTCTTTTACCTTCATTGGAAGGAATCCTATGCATTTTCCATTTGATGTCGCAATAATCCAAGTGTGTTTTTCAGAAGTTTTGAACGCAATGCCATCATTTTGTCGTATAACCGAAGGATTCATCACCAATGGTGCAACAAGGCTATACAACCTTTTTGATGTCCCTTGCAATATTTCTATTTTCATATGTGCACTCCCCTTTCTTTTGTATTTTTTAAAATAATTTCATTATCGTCCGATGAACTCGCACTTTATTATTTTTCTTAAAAATCAACATCCTAATTTAAATAATCAAATAATGATTACTCATTCTTTTTCAATACCTTAACCCTAGAGTAAGCAACAAAAAATGCCTATATTTAACCGGATTTTTAAACATCGGAATATTTTTTTCATATGCTTACATGTTTTGTGTTCCTCAATTTTATTATCAAAATATCGAAATACATATTTATCACCGTGTTCAAATAAAAAATTAAATATTCCAAGACGCTTAAATTTCCTCTACATATTGTTTTAGTTTTGTTTTATCGAGCATCATCTCTTTTATTTCATCTGCAAAATTCCGCTTTCGGGCAAGAGTTCTCATAATTCTATCATCAATCTTAGCGTCTGTAACAAAATCATGTATAAACATTTCTCTTGTTTGTCCTTGTCTTTCAATACGTCCGATCGACTGTTTTCTGTCAAAGTAACTGAAAGAGTTCGAAAAGAAAACAATACGCCTACTTACTTTTTGCAATCCGTTTAACCCGGTTCCTCCCGATTGCATTGTTACAACGAAATACTGTTTTCTATTTTCTACAAAATCAGCAAGCTCCGAATCACGTTCTTTAGGATTTACTCCTGTAAATATCGCACATTTATGGCGGCCTAAATGACTAACAATATTGCCAATCTCAAACAAATATTTACAAAAGAAAACTATTTTTTCATCCAGAGGAATATTTGAAAGCAATTCCATTTTATAGTTTTCAAGAAATCGTTTTTCTTTATCTGATTTTCTATAGTATCCACAACATATTTGTTGCATGCGTGTAAAAGCCTGAAAAATATCCGTCACTGTAAAGTAATCAGAGTTTATGATTTTTAAAAGTCGTTTTTTTTCAACAGAGTACAAAAATGACTGTTCGGATGATAATGAACAATAGTGTCTTAATTCGGATTTAGTCGGCAAGTCTAAATATTCTTCTTTTGTTATTTGATATGTATAAGGTTCTATTAATCTTACGAGATGATTTACATTTTTATAGGCTATTATTTCATCCCCATTAATCCCCCCCATAATAAGGTATTTTTCTTCGAATTTTTTCCAATCTTTAATCCCTATGATAAGCGGTGAAAGAACGGCATATTGCATATAAAGATTATGAATGTTATCTGTTACGGGGGTTCCTGTCATCACCAGCTTATAGCTTGTTTTTTGACAAACCATGTTGATTCGTTTTGACCGTTTTGTGGTCGGGGTTCTAATTGCGTGGCTTTCATCAATGATAATCATTGTTTTTTGGTCGACAAAATTCAACGCATCAAAAATTGCTTTTCCACTGCATCCCATTGATTCGTGTCCTATTAATTTCCATTCCAACTCAGAAGAATTACACCATATTTTAATTTGTTTTTGAAAATTTTTTTTTGTTGCAACGGGAAGAAAAACAAGTACCTTATTTATTTGTCCTGCTTCACAACGACTGATAGCCAAGTCTATTGCTATTTTACTTTTTCCTGTCCCTGTATCATCATATAATGCCGATACCTTCATTGAACAACAAAACCGAAGCGCATCAACTTGATGTTTTAGGCTTCTATTGTCGTATACAGGGAGTATATCGTCTTTAAGGCGTATGTGTAATGGAACTTTCTTTCTCTCCATTTCACAGTCATTCAAAATTTCTCTAAACTGAAAAAGAATATCTTTTTTTATCGCATTTTGTTGTTTATAATCAAAATATGATTTTCGTCTATGATTTTCAACCCTTACAAAAGGTTCAATACAATCATTTACAACTTCAAACCATGTAGAGATTCTTAATTCTCTACTATTAGGTTTAAATCTGAAATACAAGCGTTCGGTTTTTTGATCTTTACATTTGTATATTTTAGACCCTTTAATCCTTTTCTGTAATGCTGTCAACTGCATCATAGAATTCTTTTTTTTATCATTCAAGTTTTTTCATGAATCTCATCATCCAATATATATTATTGGTATACCGTTACTTTTTTGAGCTTCACTTCACTTTAATGTTCTTCAATTACTTTTACTCTATCCAATAGTAATAAAGACGATTCCGA
>CAYYUE010000165.1:0-4942 GCA_964474745.1 uncultured Bacteroidaceae bacterium
CTTTTCAACATTTGTGGGACGAAAAGGCTTGTATTTGGAAGATCTTTTTGTTATTCCGGAAAAAAGAGGTTTAGGGTACGGAAAAGCGCTCTTAAAATATTTGGCAAAACTTTCCATAGAGCGCAATTGTGGTCGTATGGAATGGGTTTGTTTAAATTGGAATCAACCCTCTATTGATTTTTATAAATCGCTGGGAGCAGTACCTATGGACGAGTGGACTATCTATCGTTTAACAGGTGATGCGTTAGAAAAGTTTGCCGATAAATAATCGGAATTTCAGTATCATGGTAAAGAAAAAAACGAAATTAAACGAAAATCGATTACTGGAACTTTCTTTCGAAGTGCATAATACAGCAATTGTTTTAATTAAAAATGATATTGAAAGTTATTGTTTTGTACATTACATCAATAATACGGTAGGGCTACAACTTGCAAGAGATGCGGATTTCAATTTTTGGAATGAATCAACCAACGAAAAATTAAATTATCCAATATATGTCTATTTCGATGAAGAAAATGATTTATTATATATTGTAATACAAATACGAAAAAATACAAATACAATAGATAAGACGTTAGATTTTTACGATAAAATCATGTTAATCAATGGAAGAGATCATGCAAAAGCAGGAAAAGAAATAGAAAATAAAGGCAATTTAATTCAAGGATCCTTTATAACGGAATTCATCAATTTTACAGTTGCCGAAGAAAAAAACAAGCTAAAAGAGTACAAGAAAGAACTACGGTTATTTCTTGAAAATTATTTATTTCCTCAAATTGATACTTACTTTTATGAGCAAAAAAGCAAAGAAAAAGCCTTTTTGAAACATATGCAAAATGCTGTTGGATGTGAAGAAGATAACTTTTTCTTATTTTAAATACAAAATAGAATACACTATAAGAGGCTAACACAATTACAAAAGAGATATATAGCATGTCACTCATTTATATCTAAAATGTCCTTCATTCTTTGTTAGCTTGGCACACTTTTACTAATATAAAAATCAATCTTTGTTTCATTTTGTTTGAATACTGCAGAGCATACTGCTTTCAGATCGTATCTATATAAAAGATTCACGGATATCAAAGAACACACAAAATCATACGCTAATTAAGGTTGAAGCTTCTTATTCCTGAAAAAAAGTACGAATTCGTTCTTCCGATAATGTTCGATAATTGAATACCTCTTTTATTTTTCCTTCTTCAACCAAGACTATTACAGGCATACTTCCATATGTAAGCCTTAAAAAATCATCCGGATTTAAAAACGATGAAGGAAATTTTTTCGACTCCGTTTTTTCATAAAAATCTGATAAATCACGCTCTTCTCCAATAAAAACAGTATAAAAATGATCTTCCGAAATTTGAGATCGTTCTTGTATAAGTGAAATTTTTCGAGCTGACAACTTACAATATTTACACGAAACACTATAAAACATCACCATCTTTTTACCTTTTCCTATATGTGTACTATCTAAAATTCCATCTTCCGACACATAGGCATCAAACAATTCCGTATTAAACAGAAACATCGATGGCGGTTTCATAAAATTATCAGGAGGGGATGCTATGCACGTTCCAACAAAAGGAGTAAGCCCAATAAGCAATATAAAATACCATTTGAGATGGAAATGATATGGCTTCCCATTCCAACACAATAGAGTAAAAAATATCAAAACCAGATTCTTAAGTATGGATTGCAGCGGATCAAATTTCAAATATTCCCCAAAACAGTGACAATTATCAGTTCTTCCTATAAAGTATGCATACAACAAAAACAATGTAAATCCTATCAAGCTATACAATGTTAATCGAATAAAAAACTTATTATAAATATTAATAATCAAAAACATAGATAAAAATAACTCGAAACCAATGCACATTCGAGCAAATAAATAGGACATATTCAAACTCAAAATCCCATAACTGAAAACATACAATTCAAACTTATCAATATCAATAAATTTAAGAATAGCTGAGATACCAAATAAAACTCCCAGCAGCATTTTCAAAACAAATGCACATTTCAATTTTAACGACATGCTTATTTTCACTTTAGCTCTTACTCAAACAAAAAAATATCAAAACCCTTTTCTCTCTAGGATTCAAGATCCTATATGAAAAGTAATGTTCTTTTACGATCCTTTTAGCATAATTATTCTTCTACACAAAATTTTAACACAAGAGTTGTTGTATCGTTTATTATTTCATTTATATTGAGATACTTACACTCCTCTGCCTTCTCGTAAATAACTTGATTTTCAGGAAGATAGCATTTGCAATCCTTTTCCTTAGAACATGAAGTCATAGCAGTTAATGCTATAAATCCTAGTATAAATACATTTTTTTTCATCTCTGACAATTTTATATCTTCACAGTTTATTCTTTTATTTTTACACAATGTGGATTCGTATATTCATACCATCCGTCGGGAATAAAAGTTGCACATGACTTATCTTCAAGATGGTATTCCTGAGTAATAATAGATCCTCGTAATGTTGTGTAGTAACATTGACAATATTCATGTTTGGTGCACGAACTTATACCTATCACAACAAATAACCCTATAATTAATATGATTTTTTTCATTTGCATTTATGTTATTATGACCTTTAATATAAAATGAGATTGCAAAAATACGAATTATTTTTCAGACTACTAATAAGTATTTTACCGCTTCCAGAAAAAGCGTTATGATACAAAACTCTTTCCTAAAAAAAAACTTCATGATGCTCATAAAAACCGTAAATAAAATATTTTCCATAAATACTTACAAAAGTTGTAATTTTGTAATCGTTTTCCTAAGTGATACATTGTTATAAATGGCTAAAAAACAAAATACTAGTATAATAAAGAAAAGCTTTAAGTTTATCGGAAAATTTATCGCATTTTGTATAGGTGTTAGTCTCTTCTTTACGCTTTTATACAAATATATAAATCCACCATTTACACCTTTAATGGTTACCCGCTTCTTTCAGCAAGCATTTGATGAAAAGCGAACCATTCGTTTTTTACGAGAGTATGTTTCTATTGAAGAAATATCTCCACATTTAATAAATGCCGTAGTTGCCTCAGAAGATGGAAATTTTATGCGTCACAATGGATTCGATATGAAACAATTGAAACAAAGCTATAAAGAAAATAAACAAAAAAAGAACAAACGTATTCGAGGAGGAAGCACCATCTCGATGCAAACTGCAAAAAATGCATTTTTACCTCATCATCGAAACTACATTCGCAAAGGATTGGAGGCTTATTACACAAAACTAATAGAGTGGACCTGGGGAAAAAAGCGAATCATGGAAGTATATCTTAACATCATAGAATTCGGTGACGGCATCTATGGGTGCGAGGCTGCAGCCCGGCATTATTTTCGTAAACCTGCTTCAAAGCTAACGCGTAACGAAGCAGCACAACTGGCGGCAACATTACCCAGCCCGCTAAAACGAAACCCAAAACATAAAACACCTTATTTCAGAAAACAAACTGAGGTAATCAACGGAAGGATGTGGAATGTCAACTTAAATAAAAAATTACCTCCTTCCAACGAAAAATAAAATAATGGTTATCACTATCTTATGGAAAATTCGGACATCCCTCAATCAATATGGAATCGTACTATAAAAGATTTCCAAGTTTTTCTAAAGTTAGAAAAAGGACTTTCCATAAATAGCATAGAAGCATATTTACACGATGCCGCTTTACTTAAACATTATGCTATTTTAAACAATCTGTCACCTGAACACATCCGACTATCAAACTTGCAACAATTTCTTAAAGAATTAAATGAAACGGAAATTGCATTAGCCACACAATGCCGCATTATCTCAGGAATTCGCATGTTTTTCAATTATTTGCTTATCGAAGATGCCATAAAAGAAAATCCGGCAGATTTATTGGAAATGCCTCGTAATACACGAAAACTTCCCGATGTACTTTCGAATCAAGAAATCGATACAATATTAACAACATTAGACAACAGTAAACCCGATGAAGCTCGTAATACCGTTATTATCGAAGTTCTATACGGATGTGGGCTACGCGTTTCGGAATTAGTAGATTTAAAACTTTCTCAATTATATTTGGAAGAAGAATGCCTGCTCATTACAGGAAAAGGAAATAAACAGCGATGGGTCCCCATCAACAAAAGAGCCATACAACTTATTGCCGGTTATATTAAAAATATCCGTTCGCAAATTACCATCAAACAAGGAAACGAAAACTATGTATTTCTAAACCGTAGAGGGTCTAAGCTTTCCCGAGTATACATTTTTTCATTCATCAAAAAAGCTGTAGAAGCTGCAGGAATACGCAAAACCATAAGTCCTCATAGTTTCCGGCATTCTTTTGCAACAGAATTGGTACAAAACGGAGCCGATTTACGTGCAGTTCAAGAAATGCTAGGGCACGCCTCTATTATTACTACCGAAATATACACCCATATTTCGCGTAATTACCTAAGAAAAACTATTGAAAATTATCATCCTCGGTACCGCAAATCTTAATTATATTTCCTTCTCTCCATAAAAAATATTTAAAGAATACCCGCATTATTTTACAAAACATAAAAAATGAGTACCTTTGCATCTCGAAATAATATAGAAATTATTTTTTAATTACATATTATTCAATCTATTACATAATTTCATACTTTCTACAGAAGAATTTTAAATTCAAAAACTCCATATAAATAAAAAGCGAACTCAAAATGTCAATTCCAAAGAACTATTACTCCAAAAATTTAAAAATTGCATTTCCTATTATTTTATCTCTTGCCGGACAATCCGTCGTACAAATGATAGATGCTATCATGGTAGGTCGTTTAGGTGCCGTACCTTTAGCTGCAGTTTCTTTATCGAGTGCTATTATTATTAATATCACTATGATGGGAATGGGCATCGCCATGAGTCTTACTCCTCTTACGGGAATACAATATACAATT
>CAYYUE010000166.1:0-4922 GCA_964474745.1 uncultured Bacteroidaceae bacterium
CCGTCGTGGAATTTAACATCATCACGAATTTTGTCAAAATCAAAAATTTAATATTGGAAAGGAAAGTAAGTTAATTAATACTTCATTGATCAATGAGCATTCCATTATCGGAAGTAAAAACAATCATTTTTATATTTTATCGCATTACAAAGGAGGACGTAAACACCGAAATTGTTTGTATTTTCTTGTTTTTGATAAAGATCAGAATCCGATTGCGGAAAAAATAATTCCAGAAACTAAAGGCCTAAAAGTAAAGGCTGCCTTTATGAATGATAAAACGATTGATTTGCTTCTTTTGAAAGAAGACTCGAAAGAGCAGATTTTGTATCATGCCCGTTTCGATGTGAATACGCTGGATCCTATAGGGGATAGGAAAGAATTATATCATCCCAAACTTGACAAAAAAGATAAATGTTATTTCTTTATCAAGTCGTCTCAAGATAAATCGTGGATCAGCATGATTCACATTATCGTAAAAGAAAATGAAAATGAATTTTATTCCACGGTGTCCTTGTACGACGAGGCCATTGAAAAAATTTGGACTAAAAGCTATGCTATTGGAACATTGGATGATATTTTTATCACAAACGATGCTGAAATTGTAACTGTAGGGCGGTATACCGATAAAAAGAAACCGGAAACAACATTGGTTTTCCATGTTATTTCGGAGGATGATGAGAACAACTATACGGAAGATGTGGAAGTCGATAACATGCAGTCGGCTAGCATTTTGAATGTTGTAAATGGGAAGATTATTTGTGCGGGATTATTGAATACGCCTAACAAGAAAGACGCATGCGGATATTATGCTTTTTCGTTCAATACAACAAAGCGCGAACTTGAAAATTTCGACAGTAAGCATCTTTCTTCTCTGGAACATGCCTGCCTTTTGAATACAAAAGTATCGAAGAGTTCCTCTTCAAAAGAGGTGTCTTTTATGTCTTTTTATGGAAATTGCGCTACCGATAACGGAGGAGTTATTGCATTCCACAGAAAATATTACATTGTAGGAAACAAATATGTTTCTTTTCAGTCTGAAGGGATTCTTACTTTTTCGGTAGACACTACGGGTACTATTGTGTGGAATACGGGTATTCGGAAAGCGAATATGGAATCTCAAATGATGGAACATTTGGGAACGGGGATGTTCCATCGAAACGGAAAAACGTATTTTTTGTTTAACGAGCATATAAAAAATACGAATTCGTTAACGGGCAACGATCCTATAAAATGGTTGCAAATTGCACCTATGTTGAGTGATGATGCTTCGTTGGTTCTTGTGTCGCTGGACAATGAAGGAAACTTAAAAAAGGAAATTCTGGATAAGGAAACAAAAAAGTATCTCACTTATTCTTTCACTCAAATAGATGAAGGAAAATACGCCTTTATTTTAAACAGAAAGTCCAAATCGAATATAGCAATTCTTGAATTTTAATCACATAAAACTCATCTATTCCATGAACATAAAACACTCTTTTACTCTAGGGATTTTGTTATCTCTATTTTCTCTCATTGGAGTAAGCCAAAAGGTTTATGATATTACAAATTTTTCGGGATTGAAATCGGAAGGGAATCTTCCCCTAGATTTCAAAAAATCATTAGAAGAACTTTATTCTGAGGATAAACAAAGAATTCGTGACTACAATGATGGAAAGCTAAAGAATAAAGACCTTTTATTAAATGCGTCTTATCAAATTCATAAAATGCTGGCCACCGGACGAGTTCTATATGGAGATCCTATTTCCGTGATGTCGGAACGTATTGCCGACAAATTACTATATGATTATCCAGAATTACGCAAAGAATTACGCTTTTATACGGTAAAATCTCCTTACGTAAATGCATTTGCCACAGGGCAGGGAATGATTTTCGTAAACATTGGATTGGTAGCGCAATTGCAAGATGAATCACAGTTGGCATTTATATTGGCCCATGAAATCATACATTATGTAAAAAAACACAGCCTCGAAGTATTGTCAAAAACAGAAAAAAGGGATTCCGAAGAGGAGGGAACTGCATCGGAAGAAGAAAATAAAGAAGAGGAAACCGAAAATAAACGATTGAGTACTTTCTTGAAATATCATAATCGTTCTCATGAAAAAGAGACGGAATGTGATCGGCTGGGATTGGAATATTACTACCTGAAAACGGATTACTCAACAGAGGTAGCCGAAGGTGTTTTCGACGTGCTACAGTATGCTTATCTTCCATTCGACGAAATCATATTTGACTCCACTTATTTCAATACTCCTTATTTTACGGTTCCCGGTGACTATTTTTTAAAAGAAGTGGCAGCGATTACGGCTCGCGACGATTACGACGACAGTAAAAGTACGCATCCGAATATTAAAAAACGTCGAGAACATACAAAGGATGTACTGAGCCGAGCCTCGCATACAAGTAGGAAAAAATATAGTGTAACTACTCCTGAAGAATTTAATCATATTCAAACACTGGCTCGATTCGAATGTATTCGACAAAATCTTATATATGCCAATTATGCACGTGCATTTTACGATACATACACGCTGCAAAAAGAAATGCCGGAGAATATTTTTCTCGAACGGTCGAAACTACAAGCTCTCTATGGCTTAACAAAATATAAAACCTATCGCAATACGAACACGATTGTTGGAAACTACAAAGATTATGAAGGGGAGATACAGCAAGTATATTATGCGTTCCGCAAACTAAAAGCAAATGAACTTTCACTAATTACCATGCGAGCACTTTGGAATGCCAAACAAAAATATCCGTCCGATTCCATAATAAGCGAGATGGCAACAGATATTATGTGCGATTTATTTGAAAAACAAAATTATCTCAAATCGTCATTTGCCTCCACATTTGATACAATTTCTCAAATGAACGATACCGTAGAACCTCCGCAAAACTCCAAATACGACAAAATAAAAAAGAAAAAAAGAATACAAAAACAAAATTATGACTTTAAACAATATGTATTTACGGATTTTATGCTGGAAAACACTGACTTTTCAAATTTCATGGACGATTGTCAAAAAAACATGATCATTAGAAAGTTTAAGAAGGCCTTTACTCCTACGGAAAATGTATTTTTATTTAACCCTTCTTATTATGTTGGAGATAGAAAGAGTGAAGAAATAAAAATTAAAAAATCCGAAAAACGAAAAAATCAACTGGTTGACGATATTGCAAAAGTTGCCAAACAAAAAGGAATGCATGTGATTGATTTTTCGAGCCAAAGGTTAAGGACACAAGATTGTACGGATTTTTATAATGATTATGTTGCGTTAAATGAGTGGGCAAATGAATTCTGGCAAACACGAGGAAGTATCCCCATGAAATTAACCGCACAATCAAATATGGACATGCTTATTCATAAATACAATGCGAATACGATAAATATCACGTTTGTAACAAACAGCGAGTACTATAATAGGGTTTCTTCGTCAGATATTATTTACGGTATTATTTTATTCCCATTTCTCCCTATTTCTATATACAATATGACAAACAATATGGAGTGGACTCATATTTATACATTATTAGTCGATGCTAAAAACGGGACAGCCATTATAAAAAGCGCAAAAGATCACAACAAACGGGATACTCATTCTTTGATCAAAAGCGAACTCTACGACAGCTTTAACAAATTCACCCTTAAAACGAAAAAGAAATAATATATGACACGAAAAATAATAAGCACTTGTATTCTCATTCTATTTTTATATACACAGGCAAATGCTCAAATTCCCGGATATATGGGAAAGCGATTTTCTCTTACTGCAAACGCGGGTCTTTGCCTTTCAAATACAAACGCAATTCCCATAAGCATAAAACCTACATTGGGTATTGAATATGTCATAGGGCGAAACTGGAGCTTGGCTTTCACAGCCGATATCAACAAAAGAGATGTGGAAGTCAATATTTCGAGACCTTCAGATATGTTCATTTTTACCTTATCCGAACCCGCTGTATATCCTCTGCAGATAAGTACATTTGCACTATCTTTTAAAAAATACTCAGGGAGTATGCTGGCTCCGTTAGGGCCATACTGGGGAATAGGATTATCTTACAGCCACCTATCAACCGGAGAGATTTCCAAAGATGCCATGCTCGCGAATTCTTATTCTCGATTGGGGCTTCAATGCATACTCGGCCGCAATTACATTATCAACGACATTTTTGTATTCAATATCGGAATCAAATACGCTGTTACATTTTGTAATCCGATCCCGAGCCTAGATAGTTATGATACTCAAGGGCTTCCAAAGGCAAATGAACAGAAATTAAATTCGGCTCTATGGATCTCCAATATAATTACTTTAGAAGCCGGAATCGGCATTCTGCTTTTTTAACAAGATAATCGTAAGAAAATTGAGAGAATTATTGTAGTACTGTAAATACGAATGGTACCGGATTACACTGGATCTAAATACAGTTCAGATACCACGTGACAACGCGGATATCTCTTTTTTATACAAACTCTAATACAGTATTTGGTTTTAGGAGTAATGTCCTGTTTTGTATACTACTAGGAAATACACGGGCTTTTCAATAGTTCGGTAATACTGTTGACACAGCTATCGGTTATACACTATGAGGCGGAAATCGGATTGCCCGCATAGGGCGTTACTGCGTTCACCGCATGAAGCGGCATAGCCCTAGGTGGGCACGCTTAGGTGTGCGACGTAAGATTGTCCGTAAAGTTATATAAAGAATACGAAACATCCTGTTTTATACTGGAATGCACAATACCAAAAATGATACGTTTCGGGATCTTTCTCTATTGTTCCTTTGGATCCTATTAATATATTGTACCGTTTTTCTTTAGTTTTTTTCTTATTGCTTTGGCTCTTCTTGATATTTTCGCCGAATATCCGGGAAGCTTATTCTTAATGTACCTGTTGTTATTTCTCCACTATACAATCGGTATCCTT
>CAYYUE010000167.1:0-4921 GCA_964474745.1 uncultured Bacteroidaceae bacterium
AAACAATTTTTCTAGATCCCCAACATAATAGAATTAACAATATACCAAAAATCAGCACATACATCCAAAAATCGGAAAGAAACTGAGGTATCAAATTTCCCATATCACCCCCTACGGAAAGGTATTTGAATATATCTCCGGTTGTTCTTCTGAATGTCCATTGAAAATAAGGAATATCAATTAAATTTGCCATCATCATTAAGATAACGGGAACGATGTAAAATATCTCGCTAATTTTTTTGTAAATGGGATTCCATCTCAATGAAATAGGCAATGCATTTAAAACAAAATACGGAACCATAATAATTGCGGTAGTTGCTATGCCAAAATGAATATTTCCAAGAATAATAAATAATGCTTCTCGGAAAGATCCGATAGAAAATAACGAACTGTTGACAATATAAAAAACAAGCTGCGTAA
This sequence comes from uncultured Bacteroidaceae bacterium, assembly GCA_964474745.1. Taxonomy (GTDB): domain Bacteria; phylum Bacteroidota; class Bacteroidia; order Bacteroidales; family P3; genus HGM05376. The sequence goes on from CAYYUE010000167.1 coordinate 421, forward strand.
GCATTAGCAATAAAAAAGCCAATAGGTATTTAGCTAATACAAATGAAAATATTTTATGTGTTTGGAATATGGGCTTCTTATTCATTTGGTTTTGTATCATTTACGAATGGGTTTATATCCCGATTCCGTTAATATTCGTTGCGAATTTACGTTTTGAAAAAGTTCTTTCATGGAAACTTTATTTTTGGACATATATTTCCGTACAATCTGCCATCCTAAGAAATCCGTTAATCGCGGTGCCGAATTTTGAAAAGACGAAGTACCAGGAGCTTCATTAACATAGGTTCGTATTTTTGTATAATCGGTTTCATAAAGTAATTTTTTCTGAATAAAATAACCCCATACATTTTCCTCGTTATCAAGCGCCCATTTCATCTGTTCGGGAGTATACCGTATTTTCATGTAATCTTTTACATCGGGAAGAATCTGGTCTAAAAAATATAAAATTTTTCCATTCAAAATCATATAATCTAGCATCGATAATTCTTTTGAATTTTGAGGGATCAAATTAATTGCATATGATGTCATACAATCCACAACAAGAAATGAACTATCAAGCATGTTTACAATATATTGAGGCATCCCAAAATAATTATTAAAGTACCTCATATTTTTAATTGCATATTGATCAATATTAATGGCCATAAATGAATCCGTACAAATAATTCGATCGTAATATCCAAAAGTTCCGGTAATAAGAGAGTAAAAAACCTTGGGTTGTGAATTGGGAAAAAAGGTCTCCGCTTTACTCATCGCTATCCCTAGCTCTTTCTCCAAAAACGACAAATCAGGATAAGTAGCCTTCACTACTTGATATACCTGCTGCATTACCGTATCAGAAGCAAAAGCGCTTATTTCTTGAAAGTATTGAACATTACTCAAATTCGTATTAAAAAGAAAGCGGTATGTATGTTCATTCACTTTCAATACCTGTCCTAAATCGACAGAGGGTGTTTGGAATATAATGTCTTCAAATCGGTTAATTTTAATAATCGTTTTTTGAGATGTTGATGCCTCTTTTTTACCGTTGGAATGACAACAAGCAAACATCAACACACTGGTTATAAGCAATATTATTTTTTGAACTTTCATGGTGTGCACATATTTATACCTGGGTGATAATACATTGCAAAAATACACTTTTTTATTGTATGAATTTAAAAGAATGTATTGAAAATGATATTATTTTTAGTAAACGCGTAAAAAGTTGTACTTTTGCATGAATGAAAATGAATTCCCCCTAATTAATATCATAAGTTTCATGAGAAAATACATCATTTTTTTATTGTTGGGACTTTTTATTGTAGGATGTACCCGAAAACAAACATGTGAGACTCTCGATATGAGCAATACCGATTTTGTGTATTTAAAGAATGGTATTTTCCAAATTCGAGAACAGCCCTTTTTCCCAATGATGCTGAATTATGTAGTTGAATTCCGTGCAATTCATGACAATTTCGTGTTATCGCCTATAAAAGCATATGAAGATCCGGATTCTTATGAAACACATACGCGGCAAGATATAAAAAATCAACTTTCAGGGCATCTGCAATTAATGGAAGAGTTAGGATTTAATACAGTACGAATTTGTATGGACAGAATCCGAAAATCTGACGAAGGTCATTATTATTACCCAACAGATGAAAGGCAACCTGTTTTCATAGAAAAAGATACCGAAACTATTTTAAATGAACTTGAACACTTTGTATCATTAGCCAAAGAGCATCATTTACGTGTCATGTTGTTGATAAGACCTCCTATTGACAATAAAGAACTCAAGTCTTTTACTATTAAATTACTAAGTCGATTTCAAGATAATCCGGTTATTTTTGCATACGATTTTATGAATGAGCCTCTGTATTTCGATTCGGAACCAAATCGTGATAAAAAGGACGCCTACAGAATTGTATCGGAATGGAAAGAAATGATGTGCAGATATGCACCTAAACAATTGTTTACTATTGGTTTTTCAGAACCCATAGAGGTATTCGAGTGGGATCCTTTTATTTTGCCAGTCGATTTTATACAAATGCATACTTATCATCCGTTACGAGTTCCAAACGAGTTATATTGGTATAGTCGCTATGCTGGAAAACCTTGGATGGTTGGCGAAACAGCATTACCTGCCGATGACAGTTTAACTTCTTATGAAGACCAACGAAAATTCATGCAGGATGCATATCGATACACTGTAGACTGTGGAGGTATCGGTTATGGTTGGTGGGAGTTTCAAGATATTCCGGGCCTTCATTTCGAAGCGGGATATACAGGATTGTTGAATCATAAAGGTTTTACAGAAACAGCAGATAAAAAACATATCATAAAAGGTTCTTTAAAACCAGCAGCATATGAAGTGAAAAATTTAAGAAATTATACTCCCAAACCACCTGTACGCCCTATCAATTTTTACAATATGTTGGGATATAATAATATTGTTTTACATGGTAAAATTATTCATGAAAAAACGAATCAACCTATTGAAGGAGCGCTTATTAGAGGTTGGAATGAATACTGGTCGGTTGGAATGAATACATACACAAACGAGCAAGGTGAATTTACGCTGTATAGTAATGACCGGTGTATTCATTTTGAAATTTCAGCTCCGGGTATGGAAAAAATCCGTTTCGACAATACAAACATCCTCTACTATTCAATAACAAGTGGTTCCATATCGATGGAACAGCTTCCAAATAAAGAATTGGAGTATCATGATATTCTTTATAATGCTTTTGTTGTTGGAGATTCTTCTTTATTTTTGCTAGATTCTACAGCTTTTCATCAAGCGAAGTGGAGGGGTGATTTGGGTACTATTTACTTAAAAAGCTGGAGGTAAAAGCTTTTCCCATAAATAACGCCTCATTATATTTTAAAATGCACAGGGGTTTATTTATTTGTTGAAAGCAATTCTATAAAATTTTGAGTTAACAGTTCTTTTATTTCTTCCCTTTCAATTTCACAATTCAATTCTTTTTGCAAGGAGGTTACTCCTTTATTAATGAACCCACAAGGATTGATGTAACTAAAATATTGCAAATCTGTATTTACATTGAATGCAAATCCGTGCATCGTAACATATCGTGAAGCACGCACTCCAATCGCACAAATTTTTCTAGCATGTGAGGTATCTTTTTCTAACCACACACCTGTGGCTCCCGACAAACGTTCTCCTTTTATTTTATAATATTTTAGTGTTCGAATGATACATTCTTCTATAACATAAATGTAATTTTTGAGTGTAAGGTGGAAATTTTCCAAATCGAGTAATGGATATCCTACGATTTGTCCGGGTCCATGATATGTAATATCCCCTCCTCTATCGATAGGATAAAAAGATGCATTTATCTTACGTAAGAAATCTTCATTTACCAACATATTTGAAGGTTTACCATGTTTTCCCAATGTATATACATGTGGATGTTCACAATAAACGATATGCTGCATATCGTATGTAGATTCTCTCTTTATTTTGGCAGTAATCATCGTGTCAAACACTTCCTGTTGACGTTGCCAAGCTTCTGCGTATGGAATGGTTCCCCAATCTGTAAACTGTATCATGATTATGTAAATAAAGTTCTTAATCTAAATTATATCGAAAAACGTTTTTTTTCTTTCTTCATGACAAAACTATCGGAAATACGTATCATTCAAAATAACTATAGCTTATCTCGTTTCCCACTTTTCCAGTTCCATCTCACGTCCATTTAGGATATTCAAATAATTTTGGTATCGGATCTCACTAATAATCCCGTCTTCTACAGCTTGTTTAACAGCACAATCAGGTTCATGCTCATGTGTGCAATTAGCAAAACGACAATGTGTCAACAACATTTTCATTTCAGGAAAAAAATGAGAAACTTCTTCTTTTGAAAAGTTAACTATTCCAAACTCTTTTATTCCTGGACTGTCAATAATATACCCTCCTTCAGCAAAAGGAAATATCTCCGCAAACGTAGTGGTATGTTTTCCTTTTGAGCTCCACATAGAAACATCACCTACTTTCAATTGTAAATTGGGGTCAATTGCATTGATAAGAGCAGATTTTCCAACCCCTGAGTGTCCTGAAAATAAAGTAATCTTATTTTTTACTTGCTCGCGTATTGCCTCGATGTTACAAGACTTTGTTGCCGATACTTCCAAGCATACGTATCCTGCTTTCTCATATATGGATTTTATTTCGTTATGATAATTCCAAATTTCATCGTCGTATAAATCTATTTTATTAAACACCAAAACTGACGGAATATGATAAGCTTCTGCAGTTACCAAAAATCTATCAATAAATCCGGTGGAAGTACGGGGAAATCCTAATGTAATCACCAAACAATTTAAATCTATATTGGCTGCGATGATATGAGTCTGTTTAGAAAGTTTGGTTGCCTTTCGTACAATGCAATTTTTCCGTTCCTCAATTTCAATAATAACACCCGTACGGTCTGATTCCTGAAGTGTAAATCTCACTCGATCTCCTACTGCTATCGGATTGGTACTTTTATTACCTTTG
>CAYYUE010000168.1:0-4861 GCA_964474745.1 uncultured Bacteroidaceae bacterium
CATCTATTTTTCAAAAAAAATATAAATAGATGAAATATATATTCTTGCTTCTATGAAATACTTAATAAATGAAAACAACATGATTACAATTGAAAAATAGTAATTGTATCTATCATATCTACAAAGCCATAATAGTTGAAAGGATAATGAGCCCGGAACAAAACAGACGTTAATAAAAAATGTAATGATTTACTCGATAAAAATATTCTTAATTGAGTGATTTTCTGTGTACAAAATTATTTTGTACGACTAATTTCTGAATTGAATACTTATTTTCAAATTATATATATTTACATATTGAATGAAACAATGGATGAACAAAATAAAGAAATTCAAAATCAAACTTCTCTTTATATGGCCATTCTCGCTACACAAAAATGGTATAATGTTCTCAAAAGTAGAAAATACCCTCAATTTTTATTGAACAGCAATAAAATAACGAATTGTTTTTTTATGCTCCTAAGAACATGTTTCGTTAGAAACGGAAATGTGTTGATCCAAGAGATTTTTCACAGTCTTAGGATCTATATCTTGCATACACGTGCATTTTCTTGTTTTTTTACAGGCATTACACTCCTTTTCTGCAACAAATACATAAGTATGTTTTCCAATAGGTTTCCATCGTCCCGGATGTATCGGATGCATTGGCGGGTATATTCCGATAGCCTTTTTCCCTAATGCAGCTGCAATATGCAACGGTCCTGTACTTGCAGCCAATAAACCATCGCATTGATCAATAAAGGCAATAAATTCGGCCAAAGAAAACATCCCTGTAATATCAACAATCTTATCCTTATAGGGATCTAAAAGCTTTTTTCGAATTTGATTCCCTTCTTCAGCAGTTCCACTCACAAAAATTTTATATTTTTCTTTCGGAAGTAATGTTATCAATTCTCCAAAATTTTCAACGCCCCATTCCCTTGCGCTTCCTTTGGATCGAGGATGGAGGATTAAATTGAATTTTCCAGGTGCTATCAAACCAAAACCTTTTTTATTTGATTCGGGAACTTGAAAATGCAACAACTGTTGTATGGTTTCTATAGAATAAAATTGATCTTGGATTAACGGTTTGCATAGCATCAAATTTAACTGCGATTCGTGATTCGACGATCTTTTTCGCGATAAATGAACTAACCGATTACATGTTGTCCAATGAAAAATGCGATGACTGGTCCCTATACGAAGAGGAACACCAAGGTGTTTCATCATTTGAGCAATTTTTTTATTTGGGAATACATGTATGCACACATCAATATGATATGCTTCCAGGTGCTCTTTTTGTTCCTGTTTACTCATTCTTTGTATTGTATTCCAATCCAAAAAAATATCTATATCGGGACAGCATTCTACTACGGATTTTGTATAAGTGCTACCTAAGAACAACAGCTTTGCATCAGGATATTTTTTTTTCAGTAATCCGGCAATCGGGAGCGTTAATACAACATCTCCTATACTATCGGTTCTACTTATTACTATCGTTTTGGGAGTCATTTTTGCTTTCATTTAAACTTCGCAGCTTTGTATATTTTAAAAATGTCGCAAATGCCGAAATTTTACAAACAAGAAAACCGGCATATCCGTCTAAAAATCCACCTTTAAAAATGTAATCCCGTATAAACTTCCAACACGGTCTGAAAAGAATAGCCCATAAAGAAGCTTTCTTCCTTTCTGAAAAAGCTTTTTGAGCGGTCATGGTAGTAAATTTATCGGCTTGACGTATGTGATCTTCCAATGTATGGTATGAATAGTGTAACAAATCACCTTTCAGCAGATGCATGTTAACAGGTTGAGAAAATTCTATTATTTCATGAATGTCTCCTTTCCAACTTGCATTGGTCTTATTAAATAACCTCATTTTCGTATCAGGATACCATCCGCAATGTCGAATCCAGTGTCCACAATAATTCGTAAGTCTATTAATCGAAAAAGCATGAGATGCATCCCATTGTTGTTTTTTCCATTCCAGTACAGACATTCTTAATGTTTCTGAAAGGACTTCATCGGCATCAACCGATAAAATCCAATTGTGATGAGTAATGTTATTCCCATAATTTTTTTGTTCGGAATACCCTAACCATTGTTGTTGTACAAACATTACGTTGTTCCTTTTAGAACATAGTTCGGTTTTATCCGTTGAAAAAGAATCCACTATAACAATTTCATCTGCAATTCCTTCCAGCGAATCAAGGCAGCGTTGTATGTTTCGTTCTTCGTTATATGTAATGATAACTACACTAAGTGAATTCATAAGTTCCTTGGGTTTAGAATTTTATTGGTTTTACTGTTTTTGATATTGAAAACGGAAATGTTGTTTTTTGATTTATCTCAATTTTTTCATAAGAAACTATATATTTCCCTCCAAGTTCCTTAGTGGAAATCTGAATTTCCAACTGCTTGGGGAATAATTGATTATGCACCTTTCCAAAATGGGAATAAGCAACTTCAATTTGTTCTCCTTGCTGTGTTTGTATGTAATTATATATGATTTTACGTGTTTGAGAATCTACATACAAAAACTCTTTTATTGGAGGCATTACATCACTTTTTCGCGACAAAAACGCATATCGAATGGTATCGTTTTGTTTCTGCATTTGTTCACCTTCGAATCGATACGACAACAAATCGTTCCCAATCAATAAAGATTGAACCGTCCTATAATTTAAGGATATTCCTGTTTGTGACATAAAATCAACATAAGTCCCCTTAAAAAGAGCATTCTGAAATTTCAGATTGATAAACAATGAATCTTGCGTAAATTTTATTCTTACCAATTCAATCAATTTACTTGCCGTAATCCAAATTACACTGTCATTCTTTATTCGCAATTGCCCATTTATTGATATTCCCAAATCTTCTATTCGCGTCGAAAAATTTGCCACAAACCAATCAAAAGAAAATGTATGTATTAACGGCATATTTTCTACTCCAACTAATAATTCGGTTTGAGATATCGTTTCTACTGTTTTTTGAGAAGTTTTACAAGTACAACATACAGAAAACAATACGACAAAAAACACCAGGATAGAAATCCATTTGCTTACTTTTTTATATTTCATTCTATGCCGTTTTCTAATTTATTCTTTATGATCACATTCTCGTTGTCGAGCTCCAACGCCTTTTTCCAATAGTTTTTAGCTTTTTCTTGTTGTTTATTTTTATACAGAATGTCTCCATAGTGGTCAAATAACGTAGCACTTTTTGCAGCGTCATTATCTATAGCTAATTTAATATACCGTTCGGCTTCCGTATACTTTCCCATTCGATACAATATCCACGCATAAGTATCTAAAAATGTTGGATTTTTAGGTTCTGCTGCAATTGTTTTCTTCGACATGTGTTCGGCCTTTTCCAATTGTTCATTGCGTTCTGATAAATAGTACGCATAATTATTCAAAACACCCATGTCATCAGGGTTAAGTTCTAAATATTTATCAAAATGTTTATCACTTTTTTCATACTCTTTTACCCTATAAAAGGCTTCGGCTAACAACGAATAAAATTCAGCCTCCAGATATTTGTTTTGAAAACCCCATTTTTGACCTTCTTGTAAAGCAACTATAGCTTCCTCATACTTTTCATTTTTCAAATACACAACTCCCTTTAAATAATAAGGGAGTGAATGTACAGGAAATAAATTAATCGCACGATTACTTAAGTTCAGTAATCTTTCATCATTGTCAGGAATTTCGCTTTCACATATGAGCAATGCTTCCCATACTTCAAATTGAGAACTATCTCTTTTCAAGTGATTATTAAATTGAATTGCCGCTTCTTTATACTTTCGTTGCCTCATCAACACATCTCCATAAAAAACAGCCATTGTTATAGTATCGGGGTTTTGTTTCATTAAAGCATCCAACAATTCAAATGCATACTGGGATTGAGATCCATAAAATTCCTCGTTTGTATAAAAAGAACCTAATATCTGTATTTTTTCTTTCATGCTCAATGTCGAATTCGTAAATCCGGTTTTAAGTTCTTCATATGCTTTTTTCTGCTGGTTCGTTTGTTTATAATAATTCGCCAATGAAATATGTATATACTCATCATTGGGATCAGTTGTAAGTATTTGGTTATAGGATTTAAAGGCTTTGGCATAATCTTTCTGGCTCATAAATAATTCCGCCAATATTGCATTGTATTTCTTTTCTTGAGGAAAAGCCGCCGCCAAATTTTCAATTTCTTTTATTGCTTTATCTGTTTTTCCTATTGCCTCCCATAGTTTTTGTTTTTGTAACGAAATCGGCTCTGAAATACCGGTACGCTTCTCTACTTGATTAAAAACATCTATCGCTTCAAGAATACGATTATCCATAATATACGTATTTGCTAATTCATAATAATATTCTAATATATCCGGATTCTGTTTTACAATTTCGGACATCACTTGGATAGATTTCGAGGCATTCATCATATTTTTATAAATATCCGCTAATTGCAACTGATACCATAGATTATTCGGCATCAACTTATTCGCTTTTTCAGTGTAATAAACAGCGCTATCCATACGCCCATTCTCATAGTAAATTCCTCCTAATTCATAATATGCTACTGCATAGTTCGGATCTCTTACTATTATGTTTTTATATAATTCTAAAGCTTTTTCGGTATTTCCTAACTCATATTGTGTTTTGGCATCTATTAACAACCCATCTGTTTCCAGGTGTGTTTTACTTTTTTCCACAATAGGTTGTCGAACGTATTTTTTTGTTGTATCTGCTACCTTTTGTACATTTTTGCATCCTTGTAACAAAATCAACACGATAAAAATCTTACAAATATAAGTTTTCTGCATAATTCTAAATTTACGATTTTTATGTGCATACTCATTTCGTATCACAACTATTATATTTTACTGAAT
>CAYYUE010000169.1:0-4811 GCA_964474745.1 uncultured Bacteroidaceae bacterium
CAAAATCTTTCAAATATGCCTTTGTTGTGTTGTTAAGTTCTTTGCCAATAAATTTAGCTTTAAAATTTTTCTCATAGTTAGCAAGCAGCTGTGCAGGATTAAGAATGTTATCTTCCTCCTTACCTATTTTATTAATTGTAACCTCATTAGTTTCCTTATTATGATGCCAAATGGTTTCTCCGTCACAATAAAAAGTTTGATTTTCGACACTAATTCGATATTTATTTTTCGATAATAATACCTTTGCTTCCTGTTTACTTTTTTCTTGTTTATTTGGGTTTTTTATTACAATATGAGAAATAAAACTGATGCCCTTTGCCGTAACTATTTTATTGGCAACACTAGTCAAAATTTCCTTTGCTTTTACGTCGATATTTCCATTTTGGGAATATGCTATTTGCGCTTGTAAATTACATGTAATAAGTAACGAAAAAATAACTATATGAACAATTTTACTTGTTGTATTTTTCATGTTTATTCATTATTTTATTGCTAACTTTTAGCTAAGTTTAATACCAATAAGATGCATAAATTCCTCTCTTGTAGCTCTATTTTTTAAAAAAGCTCCAGTAAAATCAGATGTAGTAGTGAGTGAATTTTGTTTTTGTACGCCCCGCATTGACATACACAAATGTTGAGCCTCAATAACAACAGCTACACCTAGAGGATTTAATGTATTTTGAATACAATCTTTGATTTGTTTTGTTAAACGTTCTTGGACTTGTAATCTACGAGCATATGCATCTACCACGCGAGGTATTTTACTAAGTCCCACTATTTTTCCATTAGGTATATATGCAACATGAGCTTTCCCTACAATAGGTACCAAATGGTGCTCACATAAAGAATATATTTCAATATCTTTTACAATAACCATTTGCTTATAATCTTCGGTAAACATTGCAGACTTAATAATTTCATTCGGTTTCAGATCATAGCCATGCGTAAAAAACTGTATAGCTTTAGCAATACGAACAGGGCTATCAATTAATCCCTCCCTGTCAGGATTTTCTCCTATAAGGCGTAGAATTTCTTTATAATGATGGGCAAGTTTTGATACGGTTTCTTCGTTATAGTCGTCAACACGTCTGTAACCCAAATCTTTATTTATTTCTTTCATTACTAATCTTAATCACATAAACATTGCAAAATTACATGAATTTCTTGAACTACAAACAAACATCCAAAAATAAGCTATATATCAAAAGCTTCATTCAAATAAATATTTACTAAAATTCAATAAGAATATTCACCTTCTCTACTTGTTAAATTCGAGTTCTATTCCCCTACTCTCATTTATTATATTTCCTTCATTATAAATCAGGGTTCCATTCACAAATGTTTTATCAATACATGAGTGAAACACAGTACCATCTAACGGAGACCATCCACATTTATAATATAAAGATTCATTTTTTACTGTTGTTTCCATATCGGAATTTATTAACACTAAATCTGCGGCATATCCTTCTCGAATAAATCCTCTGTTTTTTATACCGAAAAGAATTGCGGGATTATGGCTCATCTTTTCAACAATTGTTTCCAAGCTTATTTCTCCTTGTTTCCATAATTCCAGGAGGGTCGGTAATGCATGTTGTATAGAAGGCATTCCTGATGCAGATTCAAAATACGGACGTTTTTTTTCCGAAAGCAAATGTGGAGCATGATCGGTAGCTATTGTATCAATAATCCCATTTTTTAAAGCATCGCGTAAAGCTTTCCTATCTGCAGATGACTTGATAGCAGGATTACACCGAATCAAATTACCTAAACGTTCGTAATCAGCATCGCAAAACCATAAATGATTTGGAGTAACTTCTGCTGTAATATGTTTGTTTTGTATCGACACTTCAGGCAACAACGACAACTCTTTTGCAGTAGAAATATGAGCTACATGAAATCTCGTATTGTATTTTTTTGCCAATGCTACCGCTGCGTTTGTAGCTATAAAGCAAGATTCTTCGTCCCGTATTTTTGGATGTATCGAAGGTGGAGCATCATTCCCGTACTGTGCTTTGTAACGGATTGTATTTTGTTTAATTCGATTTTCATCTTCACAATGTGCCACTATCAGTTTTTTACTATCACGAAATAAGAGTTCTAGCATACTGGGATCATTAACCAACATATTTCCGGTAGAAGATCCTAAAAAAAGCTTGATCGCAGCATATTCGTGAGTATCTATCTGTAAAAGATCTGAAATATTAGTATTCGTGGCTCCCAACATAAATCCGTAATTTACCAACGATTTTTGTGATGCCAACTGTTTTTTCTCGTCTAATAATGTTTTCGATACTGTTTGCGGATAAGTATTCGGCATATCTACGACGGAAGTGATTCCGCCTGCAACAGCTGCGCGACTTTCGGTAGCAAAATCCCCTTTATCTGTCAATCCGGGATCCCGAAAATGTACATGAGTATCAATAATACCGGGTAAAAGATAACGTCCTCGGGCATCAATAACAATCATTTCATCAGTACGACGAATAGAAGGTTCTATTTTATCTATAATGCCATCCTGAATTAGAACAGATGCTATGAATAGTTTTCCTTCATTGACCAAGGTTGCATTCTCTATCAAATAGCATGCATTTGTATTTTCCTTGGTTATCATTACTTGGAATGTATTATCTATTTTTATCGGATTTGGAATTTGAGTTTTTAAAGGCATACCGTATACTTTAATTTTATTTTTAAAGATTTTTACTGAATTCTTTCATTGATTTGAATTTCATCAATCATTATCCAAGGACGTAATCCTTTAGCTTGATGCCATGAGGGTATTTTTCCAATGCTCTTAGCTTCTATTTTAATGAATTTCACTTTTTCCAAAGGAACCGGAACCTGCATGTATACTAATTGCGACACATTTTGCCCCTCGTCGATTGCATCGAAAGTGAAATTCGGTGTATAGGCTTTTGAATAGTTTTCTCCATCAGAAGAAACATATATTGAAATATTTTTCGGCGCAAAAGCCCATACATCCGGAACGTGTGCAAAAGCCATTACTACACTTTGTAAATTTATAGGACGCACCAATTTCAATATTGCAGAAAAATCTGTTCCCGAAAATCCCAACCAGCCATTCTCCAAATCTGCAGTGTTTCCGTATTCACCGTCAAAAAGAATGGTTTCCATGTTTCTATTATAAGGAGGGCTTGGGGCATTTTCATAAGTAACCGATTCAATAAAATTATAATTAAATTGTTCTTGAACAGTAAATGAAGGCGTAGAGCCTTTTCTAAACGCTTTTGCTTTGACTAAAGTTGTTTTGTCAATAACAAATGGTTTCATATAAAGCATTGATTTTTCAGTAGGATCTGTCCCATCGAGAGTATAATGTATTTCAACCCCATCATTAGCATGAGCTAACGTAATCGTCATTGGAGTATCAAATCGTTTATGATCTTTTACAATGGTTGGCATTGGAAGGATATTACTCTCCATATTAGGTAAAGCAATCATACGAAAATCAAAAGGTGCATGGTTGCTCTTTTCATAGGCTCTAAAATGTACTTTAAAAACATATTTTTTATCTTTCAGCATTTGTTCATCTTCCATATATAATACCTCTCCATTCCCTATCCCTGCTTGTAATTGATCTATATTTACCGTCCAAAAACGATTTGGCTTCAAATCGTTAGTACTCGAAGCATTGTAAAGCTGGGCTGTAGTATAGGGAGATACGCTAAAATCGAACGTTTTATCTACAGCATCGAAAAAAACTCCTACTTGATCATTTTCAAAACTAACCCATCGTGTATCAGTATGATTTCCATTTTCTTGAGGATTTGTATACAAAAAGCTCATTTCTGGTGTCGGTTTTTGGTATGTTCCTACTTTTCCTGATCTTTTTCTATCTCTATAAGTTTCGTTATTCAATCCGAACCATTCAGTCTGCCCAAAAGATTTGGGTATTTCAAACTGCATACCCACTCGCGGCAAACTTTGCACTACATCAGAAACCAACACTTGATTTTCAATAATCACATCACCTGTACAGTATACAACAATGGTTTGCATTATATAGAACAGATTTATACCTTTTTCGTTTTCATATGACATAATTACATCAATACTTACTGTGTATTTATCATTTTGTTTATAAGTGACTCCGCTCAATTTTCGAGTCAATTTTTCCAACCCGACCAAATTCCATTGCTTTAATCTGCTTTTATCTATTTTGTCATTATCTGTAGCGGCTCTCCAAAAGTTCAATCGAGGAGGTGCAGTAAATACATCCTGATCCATGCATTTCAATGACACAATTTCTCCTTTTTTCAAATCGAACACAAATTCTACATCCTCATTGAAAACTTGTATAGAACTTTCTGTATTTTTCATATTTAATTCGTTCACCTCTATAGGTTCTGGAGCGTCGGTATTATCTTTCAAATAAAGTTCCTGTTTTTCATATGGCCTCAACTCTTGCTTTCTCAATGTTGGCATCGGCAACGGGAATTCGGCAAATGTAAATTCGGTTCCCCGTTTGAATATGGGGGAATCCTTACGCTGTTTCAGAGTGAAACGAATATAATATTCTTCTCCTGCATAGGCTTTCAAAGAAGGTATCCGTAATTCGAACTCACGAGAAGCTCCAGGGGGAATATCCACAGGAACTTCTCCTCCCACTACTTGAGACTTCAAATTAGAAAATAAGGAATATTCTAAGACATACTCTTTTAAATTTGCAAAATCGAAATGGTTTGTTACCCTAAATCTTCCTTTTGTAATATCCAACAATTCGATATCCACATTTTTATATAATTCCTTTACCTCACTTAGATAGGGTTTTGGATTTCCTTTTTCAT
>CAYYUE010000170.1:0-4784 GCA_964474745.1 uncultured Bacteroidaceae bacterium
AATACGTTTATTGTATGATACAATTCTTTAAAATGGAGTATATAGTTTTTTCTTTTGTATATCGTATTTGAGAGTTTGAGAAATGAAAAATGAATTCCTTACCTTTTGCATTGATGTCGATGAGGGCTCTGTCCATTAATTCAATGAACCTATCTACAGAACACTCCTTAACGGAAAGGGTACAAATAACGATTGCAAAAATTTTAGATAGCTTTTTTTGATAAAAAAACATCTTAGATAGCAATCGAGAATACTCTTAAGAGTATTCTCGATCCATGTTCTTTATATTGTTATTTTGTAATAATGAAATTTCGTACTGACACAGAACCGTTTTTATCTTCTACCCGCATAACGTAAATTCCACTCGCATACCCATCCAAGTTCAGTGTTGTTTTGGATTGGCCGGAGACGACCATTGTTTTCATTAGTTTTCCCAATGAATTATATAAGGTGATACGATAGATATCGAAGCCTTCCAATATCAATAGAGAAGTTGCAGGATTGGGATACAATTTTATGTTTTGTGCTTGTTCCGTTTCATGGATAGAAAGCGTAACGGTAACGGTAACCGAAGTGGTATCGCTCCCACAGTTGGAATTCGACCCTATTACAGAATAAGTTGTTGTTGAAAGAGGAGCTATGGCAATTACGGGAACACGTTCTCCGGTAGACCAAAGATAGCTATCGGCTCCAGAAGCTGTCAATACGGTAGACCGTCCCTGGGAAATTTCCAAATTTCCCGAAATAACAATATCGGGAACAGACAATACTGTCAAAGAAGTAATGCAAATACTATCTATGTCGTTTGTAGATTGTAATGTATCTACATATAAATAGGTTCCAGTTGGCAATTCGGAAGTATTGACGGCTGATTTTGGAGTTTGGTATATGATTCCTCGACAAACCGTGTCGACTATATAAGTATAACCTTCCTTTCCAAAAAACGGAAGTTTTATATAATCAATCCATGCACAGTCCGAACCGTTGGCTGCAGAAGCATCTTTTTCATACGAAAATTTAAATGTGTGAGTTCCCGCAGGAACAAAAAATACGGATTTTTTCCAGTTTTCTTCTCCTGATACATCTTCTTTTGCATCATCATCTATATAAAATACAAAACGATCATATCCTGCTTCGGAAGATACTTTCCGATAGTAAGAGATGGAATCATCTATAGTTGATGTCCAAGTGATGACTAATTGGGAGTTCTTATTATCTCCTTGATTATTACTCCATTGTTTAGACCGTGCAGCATAAGTTCCTTCGTAAACATTCGCTGTAACCAACTCCCATGGATAAGTTTCATTTGACCACGGATAAGTCGCGAAACTATTACTTTCAAAATCTTCCACATCTCCTCCCAGTCCGATTTGCAATGTGTCATAATATGTGTACATACCATTGGATACAATGTTATACAACGGTATTTGTATTCCGGACGGCAAAATAGAGTTGAGTGCCAGCGTATATATAGAAGTAACAGTATTTCCTATGGGTAGGGAATCGATAATTGATTGCACATTTGTTATAGAGACATAAGGATTATAGGTGTATAATATTGACTCTGTATGTTGAAAATCCATATTTCCTACATTTTTATGTGTTATGGATAATGAAATCGTTTCTCCTGCATCAAAAACACCATCGTTGTTTCCTTCTAATTCTGAAAAAGCAATTTGCTGATTTGTAATTCTATACCCTTTTACTCCAATAGAAAAATGATATGTTGTTACTTTATTGGTATCATAATGAACTCGTATCATTGCCTGAACATTCGATCCATCTGGAATATTTGATAAAATACGTCCGGAAACAATAATTTGTTCATGTTGCCCCGCCTGCAACGTACCAACTCTTTGATTTGACTCATTCACAATCCATTGATGATCATTTTCGGGGATTACCTCTATCCAGACATTTGTAGCTATTTCTATTCCTACATTAGAAACTGTAATATTCACCTGAACATCACTTCCCGAAGCAACTGGTGCTGATGGAGATACAGTCATATTCGACACTGATACATATGCGCCCGAGGGTTCTTCAATAACCTGAATGGTTTTAAAATACGTCTGATAATTTTGCGCCGATACGACCAATTCATAGGTTCCTTCTTGCTCCATGGCATCGAATGTCAATGATACATTTCCCAATGCATCAGCAAACGCAGCGGCTATCAAGTTTCGATTGGTATCCGTAAGAGCCACATATGCATAGGGAACAGCCTGTACCGCTAAAGAGGTTAATCCAATAAAAAGGGCGTCTGAAGTAGAAACATTCATTACCGGAGCTTGTGTTAACCAACTCATCACGGAAGGATCTCCCATAAGATGATATATTTCCCAGTAATACAATTTGTATAAACTGGATGTTGTGGAAGTCTCCACTGCCATATTTCCGGCCATAATAATAGCACCGTTACTGGTATACCAATCGGAATAATTTTCGTTATGAGTATGAAACAAACGATCGTAAACGCCTAAATTATTCGCATTATATGTTGGTACAGTGATATTGGTTGTGTTAATGGATCTCACTCCTACCGACCACCAATAATCTTGGTCCCAATATGTGGAATTTGATCCTCCAATATAACCTACGGCGCCGCAATAATTAGATTTTCGTAATAACGCTTCTCCAAAACATTCAGATTCATCAAATTTATTGGACAAACAACAATTGCCAATCATCAATCCGAATTTCTGTGTATTATTCATCAAAGATACGCTTGATCTTGAAAAAGAGGGAGTACTCCATCCGTCTGCATCGCAATGTGCTGAATAGTTTGCCAAACCCACTCCGGCATTTAATGTATTGACAACACCCGTAGCAGCGACCCCCGTATTGGATGTTGGGTTATAATAACTTGTCACGGAATGAAATCCGTTTGAGGCATTTACATATGTATTTTCTATATAACGTACAGATGGATTGGCATGAGTATATCCATAATCCGATGAATTTCCTCTATCTACACCTGCAACCAATAAAGCATTATCCAGATAAGAAGGATCACTCATCATATATTGTTCATACATCAATGTTTTTTCTATCTGAGGTGTAAGTTGAGTTATCGTCTGTGCAGAAAATCGCCCATAATAACAATCTGGAATATTGTCCCCATCTGTCCACGTAAAGTAGTATAAATCGGTTATATGATCATTAAGGAAGCTAGAAGAAACTCGACTATCGAAAGCCGGAATTTGATCGATATCACCCACCAACAATACATAGGTTGGAGCAGGATTTGAAACCGTTGCATTCGTGTATTGTGATTTAATATAGCTTTGTATGGAAGTCGTTGATGTTCCTACATTCACATCATCGGTGTATGCAATGTCCACTAAAAATCCCTTCCTCTTTTTCCAATCAATGAATGTATCCAATTGACCTCGAAATGAAGCATGTGATACAATTAAATAACGCAAAGGAGCCGACGTATACATTTCTTTCGTATCCAGATTCACTATATCCGATTTTATGGAAAAAGCCGGTGAATAATGATTTTTTTTCATGCCATTTGTCGCTGCAATATCCGCATCTTCAAATGTTATTTCAACATCCAAATTTTTAATTACCTTTATTTCTCCTGTAACCGGATTATATCGTATCGGCGAAAAATATAAGGTCGCCAAATTCACATTACGAGCAATTCCTATCTTTTCTACCTGTATAGGGGCATTGCCGTAAAAATCATTTTTTGCATAAGTAGTATCATTTTTTGCAAACACATGTGGGCTTCCATCAGATTTCGAACGAGGAGGCTGTACGGGAAAAATCGGATATAAAATCCCCAATTCTTTTGCTTTATATGTGGTTTCCTCTTGATTTCGGATTTTTATCTTTATATTAGTACACAAAGGAATTTCAATAGTTCGCGATAATACAGGTAGATCGGGATTTCCAACGGACGATGAAGGGTAAAATCCATCCATCGTTATTTGAGTATGCATTCCTTCTTCTGTTTTCACATGGGTATACAATAAATCTCCCGATGAAAAATGTAAATTGATTTGTTGATAGCTCTTTGCTCCTACTGTACAATAGGGGTCAACTTGTGCATGCGTAACAACATTAAATAAAAATATAAAATAGGCTATAAAAAATGTACTTTTTTTCATTTGAGGGTTTATTTATGATGAATCACTATATTTTTTTACAAACTCATTTTATTCCCTTATTATCTGAAATTATGGAATAAAAATAATACATCTTCCAAATTCAGAATACTCTAACTATATGCTTAAAACTCCTATTGTGTTCACAAAACTTTATTTTATTTTTCTCCTGTAACATCTTCATAATCATCGAAATGTTCATCTTTTTCACTTTGAGATTGTGAAAAAGAGTTATTCTCATCATATTTCTTTCTATTCAACATTTTATTCGGAATATCAAATAAATAACTCAAAAACGTGATCAATAGGCTAAACCAAAATGCTGTCCAAAAACCATCTACATGAAATTGCGGTATAATTTTAGAGGTCAATAATATAATAACGGCATTAATAACCAACAAAAATATTCCCATCGTAATCACTGTAAATGGCAACGTTAGGACAATTAAAATCGGACGTATGAAATTATTTAATAGTGAAATCACAATAGCTGTAATAATGGCAATAAAAATATTTTGTACATGTACTCCGGGTAACACATAGGAAGCTATGATAATAGCTAACGTTAACACGATCGTCTTTGTTAAAAATCCATATTTATTTGGCTTATTTGAGTTTTCTGATGAAAATTTTATATACATGTTTTATCTTTTTAGATGGCAAAGT
>CAYYUE010000171.1:0-4718 GCA_964474745.1 uncultured Bacteroidaceae bacterium
AATATTTTTTAGAAATAATAAAATTTCAAATACTTGTTTTATATTGGTATACAATCTGTACTGAAGTAAAATGTAAAAAATGTATGAAACAATGTAAACTATTCCATATTATGGGAATTATATTTATTATATTACTGATTTTAATTTTAGGGGTGATTATTTTTATACATCAGCCGAATTTTGGCGCACAACCATCTGGAGAACGGATGACCAGAATACAACAATCAGAACATTACTATAATGGCAAATTTAATAATTTGGAAACGACTCCATTATTTACAGGAGAAAGGAGAGGAAGAATAAGTGGTATGATCTCGTTTTTATTTCGAAAAAACGAAAGCCTTCGACCCGAAAAGGAAATGGAGGTAGTGAAAACTGATGTATCGAGTTTAGACCGGAATCAAGATATTGTGATTTGGTTTGGGCATTCTTCCTGCATGATACAACAAGAAGGCAAACGTATTTTGGTAGATCCTGTTTTTTGTACGGCTTCACCTGTTTCATTTATTAATAAACCATTTAAAGGAACCGATGTGTATAAACCTCAAGATATACCTCCTATTGATTATCTAATTATTACCCATGATCACTGGGATCATTTGGACTACGAAACAGTAAAAAACCTGAGAGACCGAGTAACGAAAGTGATTTGCGGATTAGGAGTTGGAGCACATTTTGAACGATGGGGGTATCGCCCGGAACAATTGGTTGAATTGGATTGGAACCAACATGCGGTACTTGATAGTGGATTTATAGCCTATTGTTTGCCTTCTCGCCATTTTTCGGGGCGTAGTTTTTCATCTGATAAAACATTATGGGCTTCGTTTCTTATTCAATCACCCTCTCGAATGCTTTATATTGCGGGAGATGGTGGTTATGGGAAGCATTATAAGATAATTGGAGAACAATTTCCCAATATCGATTTGGCTATTTTAGAAAACGGACAATACAATCAAGATTGGAAATATATTCATTTGATGCCTGAATTTTTAGTGAAAACAGCTAATGATTTGAAAGCTAAAAAGATACTTACTGTGCATCATTCTAAATATGCTTTATCGCGACATCGTTGGGATGAACCTTTAAAGAATATAGCTAAAGCCAAGAAATCAGTACATACCTTAAACCCCAAAATAGGGGAGGTGATCCATTGGTAAAATAAATGATTTGACAAGGGATTATACGTTATTATTTTGGGATACGATTTTGCATAATCTTATTCGTATTTTCTAATGATCAAGATATAAGAGATTGGCATGAGTTGATAGGATGTTTTTTGAGAAGTGGGAGATTTTTCTGTTTTTGGGAAAATTTCAGGAAATACAACTTTATACTTTTCTCGTATGTAAAGTATTGGAGGTAATATCTTTTGTGAAGCCTCGAGATGTTATCATTAAAATTCTTTGGAATGAAGAGTCTTTTAAAAATACAGTGTTGTACACCATAAATACTGATTGTTTGCGATCTTGCGTGATAAAATATGTTGTATAGAAAACGATGGGTAAAAAGCCCTGAATTTATAGTTTTTGTATTGCTTGTTTTTTGAAAATAATCACTCAAAATACTATTTTTTTCGAACTGATACGTATCTTTGCAGAATATTTTTTGACTCGTTTGGTTATTTTTTACTAGGGAGAGTGTAAACATATATAAATTGGAGATAATAAACTGATGGATAAAAAAGTAATGAAAAACAATGTAAAAGTTATTATAGCCGGGGCGACTTCTGGAATCGGAAATGAAATAGCGAAATGTTACATTCGAAATGGTTATACGGTGGGTGTAATCGGACGACGACCAGAGCTTCTGGAAAATCTCAAAGCTTTGTGCCCGGACAGCGTGTTTACTTGCGTTATGGATATCAATGATCTCGATGCAGACAAACAACTGTTAGAACTAGTGAAAGCAATGGGGGATATGGATATTTATTTTCATGTTTCAGGTATCGGTTACCAAAATATTTCATTGGATAGACAAAAAGAATTGGCTACAGTAGAAACTAATTGCTTGGGATTTACTCGAATGGTGGCAGCGGCCTTTAATTATTTTGCAAATCGTGGATGTGGACATATAGCTGCGGTTACTTCTATTGCAGGAACTAAAGGATTGGGCTCTGCACCTGCTTACTCGGCTTCTAAACGTTTTCAGAACCACTATTTACAGAGCCTTTCTCAACTAGCACGCATTCGAAAGCTCAATATTCAATGTACCGACATTCGCCCCGGATTTGTAGCTACGGATCTATTGAAGGATCATCATTATCCAATGTTGATGACGAAAGAATATGTAGGAAAAAAAGCCTATGAAGCTACGCGCTCCCAACGTCGTGTTCAAATCATAGATTGGCGGTATGCCATAGTGGTATTTTTCTGGCAACTGATCCCTCGATATGTTTGGGAACGAATGAAAATAAAATAAAAAAATAATGATCATCAGGGAACTTTTATACGAAAAATGAGAATAATAAAATAAACTTTAAAAAGTATTCGTGATATTGTCGTGAAAGAATGGATGTTCTGTAAATGATTGTTATAGTCTGAGCTGATTATTATAGTTGTATAAAAAGGGTATAGTCAATCTAAATACTAATAATTTGAAAAAACGTATGATACATAACGAAAATTTATAAAGGGATATGTTCTTGTATGTGTATTTGATGAATAAAATCAGAATCTGTTATTGCTTTGTTAATGTAAAGTTATGTTTCCCATTTTCAAAGTGATATTGAATCATAAGAGAGTATGTGCTGCAAATCGCTTTTACAATCGCTAAACCTAATCCGGAGGATCCTTCTTTTTTACTTCCTTGATAAAATCGTTCAAAAATACGCATTCCTTCTAATGGCTTTAAATCACCTGTATTGGAAAATAATAACAAATCTTTTTTTATCGTGATATTGATACTGCCATCTTGTTTGTTGTGAACAAACATGTTTTTGATTAGGTTGGAAACGAGTGTAGTTGCTAAAGTCTCATTCATAAAAGTATCGAAATTAGCTTCTTCCCTAATTGAAATAGTGATGTTTTGGTGCATATATAACTCTTCGTAATTTGGAAGTAGTTCTTTAATAATGGTATTGAATAGAATCATTTTGGATTCAGGGAATTGATGATTATCTATTTTCGATAAAAATAAGAGAGTTTTGTTTAATCGGATAATATGAGAGAGTGTTTGTTTTGTTTTTAGAATTTCACCCAAATCATGTTCTGAAAGATTACTTGTTTCGACAAGTATTTCTAATCGGTTTTGACAAATAGCTAAAGGGGTTTGAATTTCGTGTGAAGCGTTACCGATAAACTGTTTTTGTTGTTTGAAGCTGTTTTCTACTCGTTTCGTATAGTGTACAACAGCATCGTTTAACTTTTGAAATTCTTTTATTTTTGTGTTGTTTTGTAAAGGTTCTTTAGGTTTCTCCAAATCCGAATTCTCTAACCAACCGAGCAATCCATACAACGGTTTCATGCTTTTGTAGAAGATCAACAGATTTATTACCAATAATGTAGCTAATAATGCTACATATAAAATA
Source organism: uncultured Bacteroidaceae bacterium (assembly GCA_964474745.1). Taxonomy (GTDB): domain Bacteria; phylum Bacteroidota; class Bacteroidia; order Bacteroidales; family P3; genus HGM05376. The sequence continues at coordinate 3,527 of CAYYUE010000171.1, forward strand.
ATAGTCCATTGTAAAATAGATGTTTTTAGATCTTCTTTTTCTATGGTTGGAGTGAGCACCGTGAGTTCAAAAAAATTGTTATCTGAATCTTGGAAGATGGTTTTTAAGGCTCTCGCAGGTTCTTTTTCATCTTTTTCGGGAATGAATATTGTAATGTCATTGTATTGAATGCTGGGAAGAACCGATGCTCGGTCAGAGTTCAGTTTGTGGACATAGTAGGTATTGTTGCTTCCGTTTTCAAGAATAGGCATTTCTTCCCCCGCTAACATGCGAGCAATAATATCTTCAGAAGAGTTTTCTAACATATCATCTGTTTCATCATTAATTTCATCGATGATTGATATGTAGAAAAAAATAGCCCAAATGCCAATAATAACGGATAGAGCAATGGAGAGACGTATGGTAATGAGAGAAAGTAATTTCATTGTTTATCGGGTTCTAAATCTACTGTCTGATGTTCCACCATTTTATATCCAAAACCGTATATAGCTTTTATTTCGGCGGTAGCATTTGCTTCTTTTAATTTTTTACGGATGTTTTTGATATGAGCATAGATGAAATCAAAATTTGCAGATTGATCAATGTTATCACCCCAAACCGCTTCTGCCAGAACATCTTTCGTTATCATATGGTTGCAACGTGAAATAAAATAGTCCAAAATGTCATATTCTTTTCGTCCCAATTCCAGTAATTGCGATCCTACAAATATTTGAAATGTTTCTGGAATAAGGTGAATATTTCCTACTTGAATTGCTTCTTTATTTTTGTTGTTTCTACGAATTACACTTTTAATACGAGCACTTAATTCTGCCAAATGAAATGGTTTTGCTAAATAATCGTCAGCTCCAAGATTGAGACCTTCTATTTTGTCGTCAAGCGAATCACGTGCCGAAATAATGATTACACATTCTTTTTTGTGCAATTCTTGTAGTTTCTCCAATAGTTGAAAACCATTACCATCGGGCAACATGATATCAAGTAATATACAGTCATAGTGATAAATGGATATTTTTTCTATCGCGGAACTGTAACATGCAGCAGTTTCTATTATATAACGTTCTTTAGTTAAATATTGCTGCATAAGCTCCCGCAACGAAATGTCATCTTCTATTATCAATAATTTCATGTGTGCATATTTTTTGCAAAAGTATTAATTTCATTTCAGAATATAATCCTGTTATAGATTTTTATG
>CAYYUE010000172.1:0-4713 GCA_964474745.1 uncultured Bacteroidaceae bacterium
CCTGCCGACTTGATGGCAAATCTGACAGGATTTAGCAAATATATTTGGCTTTATTATTTAAAGTGTATTCTATTGGTTTATAAACTTATGTAAAATCCTTTATGATTATTTTCATTTTCGAATAGATGATCATTCCTTCTTTTGATTTTCATTCAAGTGTGATAAAAACGATATTGCTACCTTCTTGATTTTTGGTCCTTTAAAAGGAGCAATTTCAAACAAATATTCGAAGATTTGAATTTACCCAAAGCGATTGTTGCGGTTTTACGACTTTATTTTTTCCAGAAGGAACGTAAGAAAAGAATGTAAACTGTTATGCATTCCAAACGTCCAACCAACATACAGAAAGAAAGTATCCACTTGGCAGTTGCAGGAAGATATGCATAATTTCCGAATCCTCCACATGCCCCGAGTCCAGGACCATAACTTGTAATACATCCAATGACAGCACCTAAAGATTCGGTAGCATCTACACGACACAGAATAAGTAAAAACACGCCTGCTACAATGGTAAAACAATAGACAAAAAATAATGTCATAACATTATAAATGATATCTTGAGAAATTGGTTTCCCATTTAGTCGGACAGGGTTATATGCTCGAGGATGCAGTCGGTTACCTAAAACATTTCGTACATTTTTTTCCATAATCAACATACGCATTACTTTTAGACCTCCGGATGTAGAACCGGCCATTCCCCCACGAATACAGAATATTAAAAATATAAAATTGATGGGCAATATCCACAATGTAGTATCGTTTACGACGTAGCCTGTTGTAGAAATAATACTGGCTGATTGAACAAAACTATATCGGAAAGATTCTTCCCATCCGTAGGACATTGCATAGTGCAATGTAATACATACTGCGATAGATAAAATCAAAAAAGAAAAGGTATAAGAAAGAAATTGTTCTAGATTTGATTTTAATTTACGGAATTTAACTTTGAAAAACAAATAAAATAAACTCAAATTTATTCCTGATACCCACATTGCTATGGCTAATACATATTGCGAGTAAGGAGACATTGTTGAGATACTTGTATTTTTTGTAGAAAATCCTCCACTGGAAATAGCAGCAAATGTATGGTTAATTGCATCGAAAAAATTCATATCACCGATCCATAGTAATACGAAAAAGAATAGACTTAATACTAAATAAGTAATCCATAAATGCCGAACAGTTGCGGCTATTTTTGAATGTGTTTTGTTTTTAATGGGACCGCTGAATTCTGCCGAATACAAACTAAAACTATTGATTCCTAAAGAAGGCACAATGGCTAATACAAGCATAACAATACCTACTCCTCCGATCCAATTACTAACACTACGCCATATAAGTACGGTTTTAGGTATAGATTCTACATCACTGATTATGGAAGCACCCGTTGTTGTAAAACCTGACATCATTTCAAAAAAAGCATCCGTAAAATTAGAAATGGCTCCTGTTGCTAAATAAGGAATCGTACCGAAAGCAGACATTACAATCCAAATAGAGGTAACAATAAGGTATGCCATTCGCCTTTCGATGGGCTCTTTGTTGTGATTTGTAGAAATGTAACAGAATCCACCTACTGCTGTGGTAAATAATCCTGAAATAAGAAAAGGAATTGTGGTGTTCTCTTGGTAATAAAGTGAAAAAATAATGCATAATAACATCAATACACCTTCCCCTATCAAAAGGATGCCCATTATTCGTACCAATATTTTCCAATCTTTTCTCAACATAGTGCATTATCCTCTCCAGTATGAAGGTGAAAAAATAGCGATGATTGCAAAAACCTCTAATCGACCTACAATCATTACAGTTATAATTGCCCATTTAGCAATTATGGGCAATTCAACATAATTATGAGATGAACCGATGGTATCAATAACGGGCCCAATATTCGAAATATTCGCAGTAATAAGGGCTACCGAATCAGGAATATTGATACCACAGCAAATTAACACAAATGATCCTGCTACAATAAATATAATATACATAAATATGAAGGCAAAGATTTTATTGATATAATTTGTTGTTATTACATTTTTGTTGATTTTTACAGGTATTATAGCATTAGGATGTAGTGTTTTTATAAACTGATTCCGAACATATTTAGTTAATATTAGAGGTCGTACGATTTTTAACCCGCCTCCTGTAGAACCAGAACAGGCCCCCCAGAACATGAGCAAAAATAAAGTTATGGTAACCAATTTCTCACAATTACTTGGAATAGAAATATAATATCCACAAGTTGAAATAGCCGACACAACCTGAAAAAATGAATATTTGGTAGCTTCTCCTATATGAGATCCACAAGTTATTAAGAGAATAGTAAGAACAATAGAAAAACTGAAAATAATGAGTACATACCAACGAAATTCTTCATCAGTCCACAATCGTTTCGGTTTTCGAATGATTAAATAATACAATAATGAAATGTTGATTCCCGCTAAAAACATAAATACCATTAAGGTATATTGTGTAGCATCCGAAAATGTACTAATACTACCTGTTCTTGGAGAGAATCCTCCTGTAGATACAGTGCTCATCGTAAGACAAATAGATTCGAAAAAATCATTGCCTAAGCATAATAATATAATACAAAGTAATACGGAGAAAAAAATATATATGTACCACATTCTGCTTACTGAAACAGAAATATGTGGATGTAATTTTCGCTGTATGGTACCTGAGAATTCCGCATTATATAAATGTGTAGTTCCTGATTTCAATTTTCGGAGAAAAGCAATTGTTAACAGAATGAGCCCCAAACCTCCAATCCATTGTGACAGACTTCGCCAAACAAGTACTCCTTTAGGTATATTGTCTAAATTTTGAATCACGGATGAACCGGTAGACGTAAATCCGGATACGGACTCAAAAAAAGCATCTGTGAAATTAGTTAATGTTCCTGTTAATAAAAATGGGAGTGTACATACTGCAGGTATTATTAACCAGATGAGACTGGTAATCCAAAAACTTTCTTTTTCATGAAATTCATAATTAGTTTTTTTACCCAAAATGTTCCGGAAAAAGACCCCTAATATAAATGTGATAATAACAGATAAAGAAAGCCCCCATTGAGCATTGTCGTTGTAACAAAAAGAAATTAATGTGGGAAATAACATAAAAATGGACATCCCAACTAACATTACACCAAGTAAATGTGCAATTAATCTTCCATTGAATGATCGAGTATGAAAATGCATGATTAATCAAACAATTTTGACATGGTGTACATAACTTTCGGTAAAGTAAATACGACAACCTTGTCTCCTGCCTTTATTTGTGTGTCGCGAGTAGGAAGAATAGCTCCTTTTCCTCTTATAATACCACCGATTGTAGCTCCTTGTGGAATATTTAAGTTTTTAATAGGGTGTCGTGTAGCCGATGATTTTTCGTGGGCAGTGAATTCAATAACTTCTGCGTTCGTCCCGCTTAACCATTTACTTGATACAGCGTCTCCTTTTATTGTGAATCGGGCAATATAACTGGCTGTAATTAATTTTTTATTGATAATAGTGTCGATTCCAATGGCTTGTGAAAGATTAATAAAATCAGTATTTTCTACCAATGCAATTGTTTTCTTCGCACCATATTTACGTGCATGTAAACAAGTTAAAATATTTGTTTCGGTAGAATTTGTAACGGCAATAAAGGCATCTATTTTTTCAATCCCTTCTTCCTTAAGTAAATCAATATCCGTTGCATCTCCGTTAATAATAAGCGTTTTATCTAATATGGCGCTTAAATCATCGCAGCGACTTTTATCTTCGTCAATAAGCGTTACGCTCATTTTTTCTTCTAAATTTAGAGCAGAAAATCGTCCGATACGACCGCCCCCGGCAATCATTACACTTTTTATTTCTATGTCATTCATCCCAATCACTTTCATAATAGGTTCCAATTGGTTGGGCTTAGCTATTATATATGCCAAATCACCTTTTTGAAAGGTCGCCAATGAATTAGGAATAATAGTTTCATTATTACGCAAAATTGCAACAATACGAACTTCTATATCAGGGTATTCTACTACAATTTCACGCATCGTTTTACTTATAACTGATGCATTTTCATCTATCCGAATTAGATACATAGTAAGCAACCCATTTGAGAAGTCGAAAAATTCGGTAGCAACATTATTATATAATAAATTGATGATTTCTTTTGCGGCAATTCGTTCGGGACAAACCATCTCGTCAACACCCAAATTGCGAAACATCAACTTATTTTGAGGGAGTAGATATTCTGCATTACTTATACGAGCTACCGTTCTCCGAGCTCCCATTTTTTTGCCTAGAATGCATGTAATTAAATTAATGGATTCTTCATGCAAGACAGCCAGTAATAAATCGCAATTTTGTACATTTGCGTTTTGTAATATTTGAAACGAGGTAGAATCTCCTGCAATAGTCAATATATCAGTTTCTTGTTCCAATTTTTCTAGCAATTCCGAATGAGGATCTACCACTGTTATATTGTGATTTAATTCCGATAAAGATTTTGCCAAGTGAAATCCAACTTCCCCATCTCCGGCAATAACAATGTTCATTTCTTATTTTTATTATACCTATATACTTGTGTATTAATCTTATAGTAAACCTTTTTCCACATAAAAGCAATGAAAATGTCTGCAAAGATACAGATTTATTTTTGATTCTTGAAATTCTTTCATTGAATTAAATTCGCAAGAAATCAGTTTATAATAATAAAAAAACATCTTTC
>CAYYUE010000173.1:0-4677 GCA_964474745.1 uncultured Bacteroidaceae bacterium
CATGATAGAACAGATCTATAATTCTTTTAATTTTTTGTCACTCGTAAAACTTGATGAATCACATAAAGTCATTATTCTGTATTTCTTATTTCATAAAAACTCTCATCTTCAAAAAAGACATGTTAATATGAACCAAACAGTATACACTCTAATAGTAACGAAAAGTTCAAAAAAGAACCTCAACGTAAGATATCGCGAATAACAACAGAAGCACAAAAGCATCCGAATAAAGGCGGCATATATGATATAGATCCCACCGTAGTACGTTTGTTGGTTGTAAATTCTTCTACCATACAATATTCAGGAATACGCTCTGAAGAATATACCACTTGAAACCCACTTTTAATACCTAATTTACTTAATCGTTTTCGTACTAAATAAGCTAATGGACATGTATGAGATTTCGAAACATCAGATACCTCCACCAATGAAGGATCAAATTTTCCGGCACTTCCCATTGAGCTAACAACCGGTAATTGCAATTGGAGGCAATGATATATTAAGAATACCTTAGGTGAAAGCGTATCAATGGCATCAATCACATAATTATAATTTTGGTCTTTCAAAATTTCAATCATTCGGTCGTCACGAATAAATTCGGAAATGATTTTAATTTCACAATTCGGGTTTATATTACGTAATCGTTGTTGAAGAACTTCCGTCTTCAGCATTCCAATTGTATTATGTAAAGCAATGAGTTGTCGATTCATATTAGATTCACTCACCGTATCACCATCAACCAAAGTTAATTTTCCTATTCCGCTCCGACAGAGTTGTTCTGCTGCATATCCCCCGACTCCACCCAATCCAACTACCAGAACATGAGCTTTTTTCAATTTATTTAAACCCTCTTCTTTAATTAATAATTTCGTCCGTGTATACATTTCTAATCCAATTCTACAATATTTTTTCGTATCAGTTTTTTTATATTTGTTTTTTGCATTTCTATCAATTCTTCATTTGTTAGAGAAAGCAAATCGCATACTTTCGCATATATACATTCAATATTAGCAGTACTATTATCCGTTTCCAAAAAAAAAGGACTTTGTTTAAATCGTATTATATTTTTTTGTGCATTACTACCAAATTGTAATACTGCAGCACCATATGATAATATGATATTTTCATGCATTAAGGAAGTTGCAATATAAGCATTGTTTGAAAAACCATGAACAACCCATGGTTGTATCGGGTTGTATTTTTTTTTATATGCAATAAGCTCGGGAAAAGCTCGAACACAGTGTATTATTAGTGGTTTTTTATATTGTTCCGATAACGCAATTTGTGCTTCAAAAACCTCTGTTTGTAATTCAAACGGTGTTTCACATACTTTATCTAATCCACATTCTCCGATAAACAACACGTGTGGAAGGTGTATATATTTTTCTAATAATAGCAATGATGATTCTATTTCGTCTTTCTGTATGTACCATGGATGTAATCCTATGGAACAATAAGGTAAATTCAGTAATAATTTCACTTCTTTTATTGTATAGGAGTGTATTGCGAATACCGAAGAATCTGAAGTTCTATGTGTATGAAAGTCGATTAGCATAAAAATAAAAACATAAAAAAGTTCTCTTTATTGTTATATGTAACAGAAAATATCTTTCATATGTTTACTTTTTAATTTATTTATATTCAATTATTTATATAAAAAAAGAGGTTGTTTGTTACTTTTCACAACCTCTTTTATAAAATATCAATATAATTGTTTTTCACCTTTAACCTCTTCTTGTGTAATAGGTTTTTTATTCATGGATCTCCAGACATACCAAATATAAGCAATAACAAAAGGTATTAATATAGATACAATACTCATTACTGCCAGGGTAAACTGACTTGATGACGAATTATATATTGTTAATGATGACTGCGCATCTGTTAACGATGGGTAATAACTAGTATTATTCCATCCGGCACAAAGAAACAAAGTTAATACTGCGGCCACTGTACCTGCGCCACTAAACCAAATTGCTTTACGGCTTCTTTTTCTCCATCCTATCCACAATCCCCATAATACACAGATTACTGCTAAAAGCAATAGCGCAGCCAAATATGGCATTTCCAATAGATTATGTAAATATTTATATTGTTCAGATGTAATAACACCCGTTTTAGTATCTACTGCATAGCCTGTAGCTGTTACTAATGAAAAAAGAAATGCAACAAAGAATATGACAAATAAAATTCCATATATTCCCAATCGTTTGGCTGCTCTTTCACGCACAAAGGCTTCATCTACTGTATTAATTATATATTGTAATCCAAGAACAACAGAAAGAAACATAACCGAAAATCCTAATTCAAGATTCCGATAATCAGCCAATGCGTCAAGTCCATGCCATGGAGTCATCCATTGTGAAATGGATGTATTCCCTCCAAAATCTGCTATATTAAGCCTGTCGACTGAAAATTGAGCTCCAAAGAAAAACGTTCCAACAGCTGTTCCTAGTAATAGAGGGCCAAGGATGCCATTAATCATCAAAAACCATTCGAATGTTTTTTCACCCAAAAAATTATTGGGTTTACGTCGATATTCATATGCGACTGCTTGAATAACAAATACCAAAAGTATAAGCATCCAAACATAAACCGCTCCACCGAAGCTTGTGGAATAAAATAGCGGAAACGATGCAAAAAAAGCCCCACCAAATGTTACCAGAGTGGTATATGTAATTTCCCACTTACGGCCAAGCGAATTAACAATCATATCACGTTCCGTAGGAGTTTTTCCTATGGTATATAACATGGCCTGTCCCCCTTGAACAAATAGTAAAAATACTAATAAAGCCCCTAAAAGGGATATGATCAGCCACCAATAATGTTGTAATAAAACTAATGTATCCATATTATTTTTCTTTTTCGGGTCCTATTTTTATTTGTTTAAACATAATACTCAGCTCTGCAATAAGCAACACTGTAAACAGTGCTAGAAATATGAAAAATGTAGTGATAACAGAATTACTCCCAATACGCGTAGCGGCAATAGATGTCGGCATAAGATCTTGGATAACCCATGGCTGACGTCCTACTTCGGCAACACACCAACCTGCTTGCCCTGCAAGGTATGCCAAAGGAATGGAAAATATGGCAACCCATAATAACCATCGATTTTTTTCAAGTTTATCTTTATAAGAAAGCCACGATACAACTATTAAAAATAGAATGAAAAACATTCCAAGTCCGACCATGACACGAAACATGTAAAATAAAAGAGGCACATTCGGAATACTTTCTTCCGGAGAATTTAGATACCCATAACCAAAATATGCAAAATATTCCTTCAAAAAAGTTTTTCCTTCTTCAGTTTCCGGATTAAATTTTGCAGTAATTTCTGCAATTACGACTGCATCTTTTTGAGCTTTTGCATCTCGATAACGTGCTAATTCAGCAATAGCAGCACGTCCTCGTTCCATTTTCTCTGCAGTCGACATAATACCCATTTGTTCATTGCCATCAATAAGATCATTAATGCCTGCCACATAAGATTGTGCATCGCGAAAACTCATAAGAGAAAGTAATTTGGGAATTTTAATCTCAAAGTGGTATTTTTCCACGTCCTTACGATCCGTTTCCGTTTTTAATATACCCATAACTGTTAGAGGGGCTTCCGTTTTACCGTCATAAAGAGCTTCTATAGCCGCAAGTTTCATAGGTTGTACTTTCGCTATAATTGCTCCGGAACGATCTCCTGTTATTAACGTAAGTATTGAGGCGATAAGTCCAAAGACAGCGGCAATGGCAATACTCTTTTTTGCCATTTTTTGTTCTCGTCGTTTAAGTAGATACCATGCACTTATACCTATAACAAACACAGATGCTAATAAAAACGAAGAAAGTACCGTATGTGAGAATTTATTAATCGCAACAGGTGAAAATAATATATCCCAAAAAGAGGTCATTTCATTACGCACTGTTTCAAGGTTGAATGTACAGCCTATAGGATATTGCATCCACGAATTGGCAACAAGTATCCATAATGCAGAAAGGTTTGCCCCTATTGCGGTAAGCCAAGTCGATGCAAGATGAAAACCTTTGCTTACTTTGTTCCAACCAAAAAACATTACCGCAATAAATGTAGATTCCAGAAAAAAGGCCATAATACCCTCCACAGCAAGTGGTGCTCCAAAAATATCACCCACAAAATGAGAATAGTTTGACCAGTTTGTACCGAACTCAAATTCGAGAATAAGTCCCGTTGCAACACCTATGGCAAAGTTAATACCAAAAAGTCGCATCCAAAATTTAGTTGTTCGTTTCCAAAATTCGTCACCCGTACGGTAATATGCGGTCTCCATAATAGCACATATAAAACCGAGTCCGAGTGTCAAAGGAACGAATAACCAATGGTAGTATGCAGTCAAAGCAAATTGAGCTCTCGACCAATCTACGGTTTGCATAAAATCATTCATCATATTTAATTTATTTTTAAGGTTTTTGTATCATATTTTCTATTACATAGTCAGCTTTTTCTTCATTACTTTTCCCTCCCAATATATTAGGAAAGAAAAATATGCGCAATATAGCAAACATTATGAATAGCTTAATTAAAATAATAAGCCACAACGTACGGCCTACAGTCATTTCTCGAAATCCATTGATGTAGAATTTTGCTACTTTTGAAATTTGTTTTAACATAGCTTGTCTTATTTAGTTTTTCAATACAATGTATTC
>CAYYUE010000174.1:0-4657 GCA_964474745.1 uncultured Bacteroidaceae bacterium
AATACTATTATATCTATTATTAAGGATATATTAATCCAGTACATTGAACATGAATTACGCAAATAAAATAGCTGAACATTTTCATTTAAATGTCCGTCAAGTAGAAAAAACCATTGAATTATTAGAAACCGGGGCTACTATACCTTTTATAGCTCGATATCGAAAAGAAGTTACAGGAAGTCTTAACGAAGTGCAAATTGCTTCTATTCGAGATCTATTATTAAAATACAAAGAACTGGACAAACGTCGTGAAAGTATTTTAGATTCTATTCGAGAACAAGGGAAACTTACTTCGGAATTGGAAAATCAACTTCTTGCAGTAACCAATCTTACCGAACTCGAGGATTTATATCTTCCTTATAAGCCGAAGCGTAAAACACGTGCTTCAATAGCTATGGAAAGAGGATTGGAACCCTTAGCCAATCAAATACAAGAACAACGGCCTATAGGTATAGCTGCTTTAGCGGAGCCATTTATAAATCTTGAAAAAAACATTTCTTCCATTGAAGAAGCACTTGCCGGAGCAAGAGATATTATTGCAGAACGCATAAATGAAGATAGCACTGCTCGCAATCGAATGCGTAGTTTTTATCACAGAACCGCATTATTGGTCTCTAAAGTAAACAAAGGGAAAGAAGAAGAGGGTAAAAAATTTCAATCGTGGTTCGAATGGAGTGAACCCATAGCAAAAGCTCCTTCTCACCGTATCTTAGCCATGTTTCGTGGTGAGAATGAAGGTTTTTTGCGTGTTAAAATCGCTCCTGAAGATGAAAACGGAGCTATTGAATTACTGGAACGCCAATTTGTAAAAACTCAATCCGAAACTTCCGAGCAAGTAAAAATAGCAGTTCGAGACAGCTACAAACGGTTACTTTCTTCCTCTATGGAAACAGAATTTTACAATTTGCTAAAAGAAAAAGCAGACTCTGAAGCAATTAGCGTTTTTGCAGAAAATTTACGTCAATTATTATTGGCATCTCCTTTGGGCCAAAAACGAGTTTTGGCTATTGATCCGGGATTTAGAACAGGATGTAAGGTTGTTTGCCTCGACGAGCAAGGAATGCTTCTTCATAACGAAACTCTTTACCCGTTCAGTTCAGTCCGTGAAGAACGTGATTCTATAAAAAAATTAGAAAACTTAGTAGAAGCTTTCAAAATAGAAGCCATTGCTATTGGAAATGGTACAGCAGGCAGAGAAACAGAGGATTGGGTAAAAAAAGCTCATTTTAAAACCAATGTTATTGCTATAATGGTAAGTGAAAATGGAGCTTCTGTATACTCTGCATCCGATATTGCGAGAGAAGAATTTCCAAATTATGACGTAACGGTTCGAGGCGCGGTTTCTATCGGAAGACGATTAATGGATCCTCTCTCGGAGTTAGTAAAAATTGATCCGAAATCTATTGGAGTAGGGCAATACCAACACGATATAAATCAAAATTTATTGCATGAAGGATTAAACGATGTCGTAATAAGTTGTGTAAACAATGTGGGAGTAGAATTGAACACGGCCAGTAAAGAATTACTTTCGTATGTTTCGGGGATAGGTCCTGTATTGGCAAAAAAAATAGTTGAATATCGTAATCGAAAAGGAGCGTTTGCTTCACGCCAAGAACTATTGAAAGTAGATCGCTTAGGGGAAAAAGTATTTGAACAATGTGCAGGATTTTTACGTATTCGCAATGCTAAAAATCCTTTAGACAGAAGTGCTGTACATCCGGAACGATACAAACTCGTAGAACAAATGGCTACGCAAGTAGGAGCTTCTGTGGATGATCTGATAAAAGATAAAACACTTCGTTCAAAAATTGATATTCAAGATTTTATATCCTCCGATTGCGGGTTGCCTACCCTACAGGATATTATGAGGGAATTGGACAAACCGGGGTTAGATCCTAGAACAAAATTTGAGGTATTCGAATTTGATAAACATATTACCCGTATCGAAGATTTACGCGAAGGAATGATATTGCCGGGTATCGTTACCAATATTACAGCATTCGGAGCTTTTGTAGACATTGGAGTTCATCAAGATGGACTAGTACACATCAGCCAAATAACCAATAAGTTTATAAAAGATCCTAATGAAGTTATAAAACTTCACCAGCATGTGAAAGTGAAGATTATTGAAGTGGATATTCCTCGAAAACGAATTTCTTTCACTATGAAAGAACTATAAATTGTTCCTTTTGATTCTAAAAAGAGAATAAGTAGTTGTATTTTGCAAAATACAACTACTTATTTCTTTTATTATATTCCAATTGTTTCCGAAACATATTGGCAACTTTGTCACGAAGTTTTCCTGCACTTTGTCCATTAATAGGATAAATCGGCTTTAAAACATTTACATTAATACGTGCCATTAATCGAGGAATTTGTATTGTTTGATAACAAGCTTGTTCCGAACCGGTAATTACAATAGGAACAATAGGAACATTCAATTCTTGGCTTAATATGGCAAATGTTTCTTTAAATTTATTCAATTGAGCTCCTTTGGATCGAGTTCCTTCCGGGAAAATAACTACATTTTTCCCTTTTCTCAATACTGCGGACATCTGCTGCAATGACTCCCGTACATTTTTATTGATATCCATTAAGATAATATTATTTTTACGAGCCATAAATTGAGAGAAACGCGTTTTCCAATGTTTCTTTTTAGCAAAAAAGAACGTATCTCTAAGCAGCTGGTTATGGAATTTATAAGTAACGAATAATCCATCCAATGCACTTCTGTGATTGGCAACAATGATACAGGGTTCTTTGGGTAAATTCTGAGTTCCTTTGTAACTAAAACGATACGCCAAAAAGAAAATCATTTTAAACAAATAGTTCACACACCAATGAATAATTCCGGGCTTCGAAAGTTTTATTTGAACTTTAGTAGCTAATACTTCTTTCCATGAAGTTTTGGCATCGTTTACAAAAATGGCTTGACTTTCAATATATGCACTTAATTTTGCCAATGTATTCAATTCTTCTATTCGCTCTTCGTCAAGACCAACTCCGAAAGCATTTTCAGCATAAGCCAACAACGAAACTTTTCCCAAAGAATCCAACGATAAATCAATTTCGAAATGATCATGTTCTCGAGCATACATACCGGTTTCATCATCGATAAATTTTTTTAGCAATCGATATGTTTCACTTTTACACTGCAAATCATCCTCTTGATGGATATCTTTACGACTTTCAATCAATGAAGGAAGTCGAAACCGCTGAATTTTTCCCAAGCGTGTTTTTGGCAGCTCTTCGGATATAATATGGAAACGTTTAATTCGCTTATATGCAGAATTTTGTGAATTAAACAGCGCAATTTGTTCTTTGATGATAGAATTCATATTTTCGATAGAATTATCTCGAATTTCGGCAAGTAAAGGACGTACCATAGCTTGCAATATATTTTCATGCATAAAGATACCTATTTCCTGAATTCCTTTACTTTGTTGTAAAAAATCACGCTCTAAAAGTTCCGGATTGATATTTTTTCCATTAGGAGTAACAATAATTTCTTTAATACGTCCAGTTATTTTGATTCCAGATTCATCCAACAGACCTACATCTCCGGTATGTAACCATCCGTCTTTTAATATTTGTAGTGTTTCCTCTTTATGACCATAATACCCTTGCATTACGTTATCTCCCTTCACACAAATTTCTCCATTATCTGCAATAGCAATTTCTACATTTAACAACGGTTCTCCTGTGTATCCCAATTTACGTTTTCCAGGCCGAGTAAATGAAATCATGGGTGCAGCTTCAGTCATACCATAGCCCTCTAAGACATAAAAACCCAATGTTTTCAATGCCGACGCAGTTTCTAGAGACAATGCCGCACCTCCAGAAACCAAATATTGAACATGTCCGCCAAATTTTTTATGAACACTTTTAAAAATAAGTTTTGAAAAAGCATCATTCCCAACCCACTTTGCTATCTTGTAAATCGATTGAGTTATTTTTGAGGCATTTATTTTATCTAGAATTCCCTTCACCAGCATATCGTATAACCGGGGTACACCTATAATCAGCGAAATTTTACCTTCAGATAATGTTTTCAAAATGGACTCGGCATTTACTCCTTCGGTCATAAATAGGGTTCCTCCTGTATACAACGGAATAATCAGAGTGCCCATTAAAGGAAATATATGATGCAAGGGCAATAATACCATTACATTACTACTCACTTGAAAAATAGGAACAGATTTGCTCACCGCATCGATATTAAAAAATATATTTTTATAGGATAACATAACTCCTTTTGGAGATCCTGTAGTTCCGGAAGTATAAATAATAAACAATGTATCGTCATCATTACCTACGGGGATTTCGGTTGCACTAATATGTTTTGCTTCTCGAATCGAAATTTCCGAAGGTGAAACAATTTTAGAGCCAAATATTTCTATTGTTGTAAACATATCCCGTTTTTCATTGGAAACGAATATAATATCCGGACGGCAATCCTCTATTATATAGCTTATTTCTTTAGAAGTTGATTGAACATCAACAGGTACTACGGTAGCATTACAACGTAATGCACCATAAAGTGCAAAACACCATTCAGGGGAGTTTTCTGCATATATAAGAATTTTTTCAGGATTTTTATCTGCTGCAAATGCATTCGCATAGCATTGTGAATTTTGAAGTAGATCCTCGTATGTAT
>CAYYUE010000175.1:0-4644 GCA_964474745.1 uncultured Bacteroidaceae bacterium
TATATAATCAATAGAATGTAGCAGTTTCTTTTTCGGTATTTATTCAAAAATGATATTTATTGGATTCTAGGAATATATAATACATGATTTTAATATAAAATAATTATGGTCTCAATTGTGATTCCTGTTTTCAACAGAAAAGAAGATGTAGAGAAGATGTTACAATCAATATTAAACCAAACCTATAAAGATTGGGAGTTAATATTGATTGATGATGGTTCGATAGACGAAGTGGATATGATGATGGAGGGATATGCTAAAATAGATCGTAGAATTAGGCTATATCGAAGAGATATATTACCCAAAGGAGGCCAAACATGTAGAAATATTGGGTTTAACTTAGCCAAAGGAAAGTATATAATATTCTTCGATTCAGATGATTTGATATCTTCAACATGTATAGAGTATAGAGTTGATTTTATGGAGAAAAACAAAGATATAGATTTTGCTATTTTCCCGACAAAACTGTTTGTTGATGAAGAAGAATTAAATGATGGTCTTGTTAGATATCAATGGGGAGTTAATGGTAATCATGGTAATGATGATTTTATATCTTTTCTGAAAATGGATCTTCCTTTTTTGGTTGTGACAAACATATATAGAAGATCGGCATTATTGACACATGGCATAAGTTGGGATCAAAATATTCTGATTTATCAGGATTTCTTTTTTAATTTCAGCACATTATCCCATGGTTTGAAATATTTGTATGGATGCAATCCCGATACAACATATGATTACTATTACAGAGCGCATACAGATCGTAAGAATGTATGTGGATCGCATGTGTCTGAGGATAAATTACGATCCTTTATATACATGATGTCTGTCGTCACAGATAAGCTCCGGGGTGATTCTAAATATTCTAAACAATATGAATGGTCTGTTGAGATAGCAGTACTGAAATATGTTGAAAAAACTTTTGCAGAGAGTTCCCCTTTTTTTCTGGAACAGCTTTGTTCTTGGATAAAAGGGACATTCTCGTATTGTTTTTATTTCAGAATAAAACTTTGCTTATTCCTTTTCTGGATAATTAAATTTACACGTTATAAACGTATTATTATAGTTTTGATTTTCAATATGTTATTTCCTGAATATGCTTTCCATTACAAGATAAAAACTAAGATAAAAAAAATAATAAATTCAATATAAGATATTTAAAAAAAACAGTCAGAAACGTTGGAAAGATATTCTCTTTTTTCGAACACTATTGAAAATAAATAAGCATGGAAGAAAAAAATAAGATACAAGTAATCGCTTTATATCTGCCTCAATTTCATTCGATACCCGAAAATGACAAGTGGTGGGGAAAAGGTTTCACAGAGTGGAAAAGTGTCGTTAAGGCTAAGAAACTATACATAGGGCACAAACAACCGCATTTTCCCGGAGAGTTAGGGTTTTATGACTTACGATTAGAAGAAGTGCGGATCAAACAAGCAGAATTGGCTAAGGAGTATGGTGTAACGGCTTTTTGTTATTGGCATTATTGGTTTGGTAATGGTAAGCGATTGTTAGAGATGCCTTTCAATGAGGTCCTTTCTTCAGGGAAACCCGATTTCCCATTTTGTTTGGCATGGGCAAATCATTCTTGGGAAAAGAAATTATGGGATAAGAATGGGACTCGTGAGATGTTGATACAACAGCAATATCTTGGAATAGAAGATTATACGGATCATTTTTATACAATGCTTCCGGCTTTTAAAGATCCACGATACGTAAAAGTTGCCGGAGGTA
This sequence comes from uncultured Bacteroidaceae bacterium, assembly GCA_964474745.1. Classification (GTDB taxonomy): domain Bacteria; phylum Bacteroidota; class Bacteroidia; order Bacteroidales; family P3; genus HGM05376. The sequence goes on from CAYYUE010000175.1 coordinate 1,735, forward strand.
AATTGCTTTTTATTATTTATGCGGCGCTGGCAAGTCCTCAGATACCTGTTTTTATAAAAACATGGAGAGATTTAGCCAAACAAAACGGGATAGGTGATTTTTATTTTGTTAGTGAGAGTGCAAACAATAGACTAAAAGACCAGATGTTGGCAACCGGATGTGATGCGGTTTACAATAGTGATATCTTTAATATACACCACAAGTTGCCTTTGACTCAGAAAATATTTTATTGGGTGACACGAAATATCTTTTCGATACCGACTGTCTTTAGCTACAAAAAAGCGATAAAGCACATGGTATCAGATAAAGATAAGCCTGTTGACTCCATACCGGTTGTTGCTCCAAATTGGGATCACTCTCCTCGTTCGGGTAGAAGAGGTATATTGTTGAAGGGTTCAACGCCTGAACTTTTTAAACAAGTTGTTCTGAAAGCATTAAACATAGTAAAGAATAAACCCGAAGAAAACCGCATTATTATTATAAAATCGTGGAACGAATGGGGAGAGGGTAACTATATGGAACCTGACGAAGAATTTGGCAGAGGAAATTTGGAAGCTCTTCGGGATGCGATAAATGATTTTGAAAAAAATCAAAAAGACGAATAATATTAGATACCTAAAAATATAAAACAATCGTCCTATGGTTAATATATTTTCTTTCGTCATTAATTATGTGTTTCAGGACATATTTAAGCAACGTACTCGACCGCGTGTTTTACAAATGCCTATTACGTCAAAATGTAATTCGCGATGTGTTACATGCAATATTTGGAAAGACAAGTCGGATAAGATAGAGATGAATGCAGATGCATTGAAAAAGATCCTTCAAGATCCTTTCTTTTCCAAGGTGCATACGGTTGGATTGAATGGAGGAGAACCTTCGTTATATTCGGATATAGAATTGCTATTGGATGCACTATTCACTTTGAAATGCATCAAGAGGATACATTTTATCTCTAACGCCTTAATCACTCATCGCCTTCTTGAGATGATGGAAAAGGCCAAACGGAGATGCTCTGAAAGAAATATTTGCCTTTATTTGACAGTTTCTATCGATGGGGTAGAGGATGTGCATAATACTATTCGCGGATTACCGACAGCTTTTAGCAAAACAATGGATACTTTGGGGGAACTTAAAGCGGATCAAAAAAAATACTGTGATGTTCTGGATATAGGATGTACTCTGTCCAAAGATAATGTAGAATACGTAATTCAAACACAGAGCTTTATAGATTCATTAGGTATTCCGGCATATTATCATCCCGCTGTTCCCAATAAGCGGTTGCATAATTTTGGTCAACAAGATTTTAATATTATGAATACAGACCGTTTTCGGATGCTGGCTACCGAATATTTTTTTGGGAAATTCAAATACGGGAAAGGGCTACGAACAAGGTTGCGTTCATTTTTGACTTATTACTATCTTCTGAATCGGGGAAAGGAGCGCTTAGCTGGATGTAATTATTTGCGTAGCGATGTAACTATTACCGAAAATCTGGATTTATGTTTGTGCGCAACGGCTAGTGATATAGTTGGAAATCTTAGAGAATCTTCTGCCACAGACCTTTTGCGAGCAGGCAAGTTAAAAAAGGAAGAACTTAAAGTACAACACTATTGTCAGGGATGTGTCCACTATATCATCTTCCCATCCATGAAAGGAAGTATTCTCTTTTTAAAAGAACTGGCAAAACCGTTTGTCTGGATACAATATAAATTATTATCAATATGGTAAAGATAACAGTCATAGGTTGGTATGGAACGGAAACCATTGGAGATAGAGCTATCTTTGCCGGGTTACTATCCTTGTTTTCGCAAACATATCAAGAGTATGAAATTAAGTGGGGTAGTATTTATCCGTTTTTCACGGAACGAACACTACAAGAGGATTATGTGTTTTATAACTATTGTGCAAAAAGAGAGGTCAAAATTGAAATCTTTGATACACAAAACAAAAGAGCACTGGATCAGGCCATCAAGTCTTCCGATATATTGGTAATGGGTGGAGGCCCTCTTATGGGTATTCCTAGTATGTTTATGGTTGAGTATGCTTTTGCAAAAGCAAAAAAGCTGAACAAAACCACAATGGTATTGGGATGTGGAGTTGGGCCTATGCGTAGAAAATTATACGAACGCTCCCTGGTAAACATCATTGCCAAATCCGATGTTACTGTTTTTAGAGACGAAACATCGCTGTTGGAATATCAGAGAATATCGAAACAGACCAAAGGAGTATCCGTTATTGATCCCGCTGTGTTTGCCAGTGCTGTTTTTAAAAACTCTGATTTTAATTGTATAGAAAAACAAGATGTTATAGTTGCAAGTATTCGAGAATTTCCTGAAGAATACAAAGTCAGTTCAGATATAGATTCGGAAAACATAAATACAGCCATAATAAAAAAACTATCCTCTTTGCATGAAGGCGGGGGAATGCCCATGTTATTACTTCCGATGCATTATTTTGAAATAGGAGGCGATGATCGGAAATTTTTAAATCAGATCTGTTTTCAACTCAATAATCCCGATATTACTGTTCAGAATGTTCCCCTTTCTTTGGTGGAAACAATGCAAAAATTTAGTAGTGCAAGAATCTGTATTGGCATGCGTTTCCACTCGGTTGTGCTTCAGACGCTTCTTAATGGAAATAATATGATTCTGGATTATACCGATCCCAAGACAGGGAAAATTGGGAATTTTATTCGTCAGATTGGAGCAACGGATCATTATAAAGATAGTTATGTGAATCTGCAAATAGAGAATAAAACTGAAATGATATTGCCGGAAAAAGTATTTGTTTTAGATAAATCGTTTATTAGTAAAGCGATGAAAACTTATAAGGATGCGATGAATAACTTATAACATAAAAAATAGATAAAAATAATTATAAATATTTTTTGTATTTGCAAAAATCAAC
>CAYYUE010000176.1:0-4642 GCA_964474745.1 uncultured Bacteroidaceae bacterium
CCTTAACACTTTCAATAACTGTATCAGAATTCGTAACAAAACTTAGAGTATATTTAGGGTATAATTGGTGGTATCCAACGTGGTATTACCGTCCTTATTATTATGGGTATTATGGCTGGGGAGGATATTGGAACCCATTTGCATGGAATTATAGTTACTACTATGGGTATCCTCACTATCATCACCATCATTATCACAACCATTATGCATGGAATTGCTACAATTATTATAATAGTTTTGATCGAGGATCCTATTACTATGGACCCCGAGATTACATAGGAGCAACCTCACGTTATTCAGCAGGAAGAAATGCATATACAAGCAATCGATATTCAGCAAGTGGCTCTAGAGGAAATCAGTCTTCATTTGGTCAACGATACGAAGCCACCTCAGGTACGCGAGTAGCCGGAAGAATGAGCACCGATAGAGGTTCATTTTCAATGAACAGAGATCTTTCAGGAAGAGTATCATCCGGTACAGCTACCACTTCTCGGCGTGGAGGTGTGGATATCAATAGAGGAGAATTCAGAACTTCAACTAACAGAAATCGAGTTTCCTCGTCATCGGGATATCCAAATGTGGAAAGTCGAAATACCAATCATAACACAACTATATCTACAGGCAGTCGGAATTCTTCTGTTTCGGGTTCGCAACGCTATTCAAAACCTTCCAACATTGTAAATTCTCGTAACGAACAATATACTCGTCCTAGTAGAACGAATTCTTATAAAGAAAATGTTTCTACATCCACTGCTACAACTCGTCCATCGTCAAATTATTCTAACCCCATGAATAACTATCGTTCAAATCGCGTTGATTCGGAAAGGTCTACACCAGGGTATAATACGTCAATCAATACGCAGCGAAATTCAAATACTACTGGAACGATAAACCATAATCCTTCTAATAATACACGTTCTTCGGGAACATCTGTTCGTAGCTCATCAAGTCCATCCAGAACTAGCACTCCATCGAGTTCCGGTTCGATGCGAAGTAGTGGAAGTAGCCCTTCTCAATCCTCTGGAGTACGTAGTGGTCGTAGATAATTTGTAAAAAAAAATCAGTCAAAATAAAACATTATTTTTGTCGAACAAAGTGTCCTATTAGTAGGTTATAATACAAAAAGATTACAAATTAAATATGATTATGAAAAAGATTGTATTAAGTATTGTAGCAATGTTAACCATTGCGGGGCTGCGAGCTCAGTATGCGAGCGAAGCATTTAATTATAGTCAGACTGATTTATTGGGAACAGCAGCTTATGTAGGTAGAGCAGGAGCTATTGGAGCATTAGGAGCGGATTTTACCGCTGCAAGTTATAATCCGGCAGGATTAGGAATGTTCTATACTTCGCAAGTTGCGATCTCTCCTTCCATTGATTGGGCATGTAGTAATTCCAAATATATGGGAGTTAAAGAAGATGATTCCCGTACTGTTTTCAGTTTTACTAATGCAAATGCATTATTTGCTTTTGGTACCGGTTCGCAAAACGGATGGAAAGCTTTTCAATTTGGAGTAGGAATGAACAAACTTCGTAGTTTTAATAATCGAACCTATATTGAAGGAAATCCAGTTGAAAAGTCACTACTAACTAGCTGGACATCAAATGCGAATAGCTCTGGACTGAATGCTTTTACAACATTATTGGCAAAAAATTGCGGACTTATGTCATACGACAGTGCAAGTCGTTCATATGTAGATATCTTTAGAGGAACACCACAACTGCTACGTCAATCACAATATAGAGTTGAATCGGGCGGAATAAATGAAATGGATATTAGTTTTGCTGGAAATTATAATGATAAATGGTACTTTGGAGTAACAATAGGTGTGCCGTTTTTATCATATAATAGTGCATCACGCTATACTGAACGTCCTGACGATGTTATTGATTCTATTGGATTAGATTATTTTCGTTTTTTTGAAAGTAAAAATATTGACGGAACAGGTATCAATTTAAAATTAGGAGCTATTTATCGCCCCATAGAAATGTTAAGAATAGGAGTTGCATTCCATACTCCAACTTATTATGAACTCAACGAAACTTATAGTACTTCCGTAGAAAGCAGTATAAAAGATTCCAATATATACCGTGTATCTACCTCAAACGCAGCAGGATATTATTATTACAATTTGTCCACGCCTCTCAAATTCTTAGCAAATGCTGCAATTACTTTGGGGGACATGTCTTCCATGGTAGCAGGAAGTATTAGTTTTGATTATGAATTTACCAGTTATAAAACAATGCGCTTCCATGACGGATCGAATGATGATTATATACGTGAAGTAAATCAAGAAATAAAAGATACATATCGTTCAGGTCATACATTCCGTTTAGGAGGTACTATAAATATTAATAACTTCTCCGTACGAGCTGGGGTTGCATATTCGACCAATCCATATAAATCAGACATAGACGAAGATGCCAAAAAACTTTCTTTCGCAGGGGGTATCGGGTATCAAAACAAGAATTATTTCATAGATTTCGCATATGCGTATACCGAACAAAAAGAATCGTTGTATTTTACAGCAAATCCAACAGATCCAATATCAATCACTAATTATAAAAACTTGTTTGTTCTGACACTAGGTGTAAAGTTCTAATATAAAAGGCTTAAAGCCAAAAAGAGGTAGGTTGTTATCTACCTCTTTTTTTGTTGAATAAAATGAAATTTGAAATGGTAAAAAAAGCACAGTTATTTTTATTGTCATTATTATTAACAGAAGCTATTGTTGCACAATCAACTCCTCCTAAAAATATTATTTTTATGGTAGGAGATGGTATGGGAACTACTCAAGTGTATACTGCAATTGTGGCAATGAAAGGGAAATCCAATTTTGAAAAATTTCCCTATACAGGTTTCTCAAAAACGTATTCTTATAATAATTTCACAACAGATTCCGGGGCAGGAGGCAGTGCATTATTTACTGGGGGAAAAGTCAATAATCACGCAATAGCAATGAGTCCAGAAGGAAAGCCTTTAACTACATTATTGGAAAAAGCTCAACAAAATGAAAAGGGCACAGGGTTTGTTGTTACAAGTATCGTCAATTGCGCGACCCCTGCAGCTACTTACGCTCACGTTTTCGATCGAAAGCAATTTGACAGTATTACAATGCAGCTTGCAAATTCAAATATCGATATTTTTATCGGAGGAGGGTCTCAATATTTCAAAAAAGAAAATCGTAACGATGGCCTTTCCCCTATTGATACACTAAAAAATCGAGAATATGAAATCGTATATTCATTACAAGATCTTATACAAACGAAAAAAACAAAAATAGCAGGTTTATTAACTCCTGATTATCCTGGAAATCGGGAAATACGAGGTAACATGCTTATGGAAGGAACCAGAAAAGCCATTGAACAACTGAAAATAAACGAACATGGATTTGTTTTGATGATAGAGGGCTCCCAAATCGATTGGGCATGCCACGATACGAATGGGATGTATTTAAAAAATGAAATGGTAGAATTTGATAGCGTAATAGGCGAAGTTTTAAACTTTGCTAAGCACGATGGAAACACACTTGTAATAGTTACAGCCGATCACGAAACAGGAGGTGTAACTTTACCAAAAGGGAATTGGGAGACAGGCACTCTCGTAACAAAATTTACAACCACCCATCATACGGGAGTAATGGTGCCGATATTTGCATTTGGCCCTGGAGCCGAAAATTTTGTTGGTATCATGGAAAATACTGAAATCTACAACAAAATCATGGAAATAATGAATTGGAGGTAATAATTTTTTTGTAGATATAACGTTTCTTGTACATATAAAAAACGTAAGGAAGAATGATATGTGAATACATCTATTTGAAAAAGAAATCAATATATCATAAATTGATGCTTACGAAATAATTTACGCGATAAATAATTAGAAATGAAAAAGGTTGCTATTGGGATTATTATTGCAATATGTAGTTGCTTGACATTTACAGTGAAAGCTCAAAATAAAACAGCTAAAACAGGATACCAAGCAGACTCATTGCAATGTGTAATTATTGGTTTTCATTTTGCCCCGTGGCTTCTAAATGGAGCATTGGGGGAAATGTTTTCTTCACCAGTACTCGATTTTGGAGCTTCTGCTATGTATAAACTGAAATCGAATTGGCTTTTTGGAATTGAGGGAAATTTCTTTTTTGGAAATGATAATTTAAAAAACAGGAAAGAACGTTTGGACTTTTTATATTCCAGTGAAGGTACCATCATTGGTACAGGAGGTGGAGATGCGGGTGTTGATGCATTCAATAGAGGATTTACGGTATTAGGACAAGTTGGAAAAATTTTTCCGGTAAATAAGAAAAATCCAAATTCCGGAGTATTTATCATGCTCGGAGCTGGTCTTGCTCAAAATCAAATTGTTTACCAAGTATCTATAGAAGAAGCACCTCAAATCTCTGGAGATTATACGCGTTTATATGATCACCAACAAAGAGGTCCTGTCTTATCAGAACGTATTGGATATTGGTTTATGAGTAATCGAAGCAATTATTTGAACTTTCATGTGAGTTTGGAATTTACACAAATGTGGTTACGTTCTACACGCGATTATGTAATTGATAATTATATGGGAATAAAAGGGAAAGATAATAAAACATATTTTAGCCCCGTATTTGGAATTAAAATAGGATGGAT
>CAYYUE010000177.1:0-4570 GCA_964474745.1 uncultured Bacteroidaceae bacterium
GAATTAATGTATAGAATTAATAATCAATACCAGAATTAACTCAATAATCAATTATGCATACAAATAAAATACATTTCAAAAAACAATTTTATGTCATTGTATTTACGATCATTTCTATAACGACTTTGTTATCATGTTTTAATTCGTCTAAAGAAAACGAATCCACATCAAAATATCTAAAACTAACTCCGGAAATACAAACTCTGATTACATTTGATACGGTACAAATCAAAGAAATGGTAACAGAATTCTTTTTAACGGGAACCGTAACTTTTGATGAAGAAAAAGTTGTAGAAATTGTTCCTATTTTTGGAGGGAATGTTACACAAGTATACGTAGAATTAGGTGATTATGTAATCAAAGGCAATCCATTAGCCGTAATAAAAAGTAGTGAAGTCGCCGAATTCCAAAAACAACAGCAAGAAGCCGACCAACGCATATTGATTGCTCAAAAAGAATACCATGTAGCAACCGATATGTATACTTCGGGAATGCTTTCGGAACGAGATGTATTGATTCGGAAACAAGAACTTACCAACGCCGAAGCGGAACTACAACGTTTAGGACAAATATTTGCCATTCATCATCTTACTTCAAATTCCGAATACGTTGTCAAAGCACCCGTTTCAGGTTTTGTAGTAGGAAAAAACATCAACCGAGAAATGCAAATTCGTTCCGACAAAAGTGATAATATTTTTACTATTTCAGGACTTGATGAAGTTTGGGTTATCGCTCATATTTATGAAATGGATATCAGCAAAATACATGAAAGCGACAGCGTATCGATTACCACGTTGTCCTATCCCGACAAAGTATTCAAAGGAACCATTGATAAAATATATAATATTTTAAACAATGATACCAAAACCATGAGTGCACGGATTCGAATTTCTAATAAGGATTACAAACTAAAACCGGGCATGTTTACAAATATAAAAGTATGTCACACAAATCCCAACAAAAAACTATCATGTGTTTCGGCTCAGTCATTAATTTTCGAAAATGGAAATTATTATGTAATAATACTCCGCAATGGAATTTTTGAAATTCAAAAAGTTGACATGGTTTCTCAGATCGGAGATATAACTTATATAAGTAACGGCCTTACTGAGTACGACATTGTTGTGTGCAAAAATGCATTATTAATTTACAATCAACTCATTAATTAGAAATAATATGCACAAATTCATTGATAACATTATTAGTTTCTCATTAAAGCACAAATTTTTTATTTATTTTATTACTTTATTAACTGTAATTATGGGTATTTGGTCATTCAAAGAAACCCCTATTGATGCCTATCCAGATGTTACAAATACAAAAGTTACTATTATTACACAATGGCAAGGGCGTAGTGCGGAAGAACTTGAAAAATTCGTAACCATTCCTATAGAAGTTACAATGAATGCTATACAACAGAAAACCGATATTCGATCCACTTCATTATTTGGATTATCGGTGATTAATATCATGTTCGAAGACAATGTTGATGATAATTTCGCACGACAACAAGTATATAATTTATTGCAAGATTGCGACTTACCTGATGGGGTTACTCCGGAAGTACAACCTTTATACGGGCCTACTTGTGAGATTTTCCGCTATACACTACAAAGTAAAATCAAAAATATACGAGAACTCAAAACATTACAAGACTGGGTAATTGATCGCAATCTACGTTCTGTACCAGGAGTTGCAGATATTGTAAGTTTCGGAGGTGAAGTAAAATCATTTGAGATTAGTGTAAATCCTAATCAACTGAATCATTATGATATTTCTCCTTTAGAACTCTATGAAGCTATTTCGGAAAGTAATTTAAATGTAGGTGGAGACGTCATTATAAAAAACTCACAAGCTTATGTAGTACGGGGAATAGGATTATTGAACAACATCGAAGAAATCGAAAACATTGTAGTGAAAAACATCGGCGTTCCCATTTTGGTAAAACAACTAGCCACCGTTAAAGAATCATGTTTACCACGATTGGGACAAGTCGGGAGAATGGAAGAAAACGATGTTGTCCAGGGAATTATAGTAATGCGAAAAAACGAGAATCCCAGCAAAGTATTAGAAGCTCTCAAGGAAAAAATACATATACTAAATACTGAAATATTACCCAAAGATGTGAAAATTACAGCTTTCTATGATCGAGAAGATTTAGTAAATCTTTCTGTAAAAACGGTATTGTCGAATCTTCTGGAAGGGATGTTCTTTGTGATGTCTATCGTACTGATTTTCATGGCTGATTGGCGTACTACACTTATCGTATCACTCATCATTCCTTTATCATTGCTTTTTGCTTTCATTTGCCTACACCTTTTGGGCATGTCGGCAAACCTTCTTTCTATGGGTGCCATCGATTTTGGAATCATTATTGATGGAGCGGTTGTAATGGTGGAAGGATTATTTGTTGCGTTGGATAAAAAAGCAAAGCTTATAGGAATGGAGGCATTTAATAAAAGCTGTAAAATGGGATTGATACGCCATACCGCAAAAAATCAGGCAAAAGCCATTTTTTTCTCGAAACTAATCATTATTACTGCATTGATCCCTATTTTTTCATTTCAAAAAGTAGAAGGAAAAATGTTTTCCCCTCTTGCCTATACATTAGGATTTGCATTATTAGGAGCGCTATTATTTACCCTTACTCTTGTTCCGACATTATCATCTAATTTACTCAAAAAAAATGTTCGTGAAAAACACAATATTTTTCTGGAAGTAGTTCGACAAGGTGTCACTTTCATTTTCAATAAATGTTATACGTATCGAAAAATTGTTTTGCTAGGAACACTTATTTTTACTATTGTGGGATTATCTCTGTTTCGGATGTTGGGGAGTGAATTTTTACCCCAATTGAATGAGGGTTCTATTTATGTAAGAGCGACCCTGCCACAGAGTATTGCCTTAAACGAATCTGTAGTTATCGCTAATGAGCTCCGAGCAAAAATAAGTAATTATCAAGAAGTCCGACAAGTACTTTCTCAAACCGGACGACCGAACGATGGTACCGATGCCACCGGATTCTACAATATTGAACTCCATGTAGATTTGCTACCGATGAAAGAGTGGAACCTCAAACGTAACAAAGAGTCATTAATCAACGATATGCAAAATCAACTTATTCAACAATATCCGGGTATTGATTTTAATTTCTCCCAACCTATATCTGACAATGTAGAAGAAGCTGCATCTGGGGTAAAAGGTTCAATCGCTGTAAAAGTTATCGGGAATAATCTGTACGAAATCGAAAAAACAGCACAAGAAATTGAAAAGGTAATGCAAACAGTGGATGGAATTGAAGATTTGGGAGTGATTCGTAATATCGGCCAACCGGAACTTCGTATTGAATTAGATGAAAAACTTTTGGCGAGCTATGGAGTGATGAAAAAAGAAGTTCAATCCATTATCGAAATGGCTATAGGTGGAAAAACAGCCTCGCTGTTATATGATGGTGAACAAAAATTTGACATCGTAGTTCGCTACCAGGAGTCATTTCGAAAAGACGAAAAAGAAATCGGTAAAATAAAAATTCCAACCATATCGGGATCTTATATTCCTATCAAAGAACTCGCCTCTATAAAAACTATTACGGGTCCATTAATTATTTATAGAGATAATCATGAACGTTTTTGTGCCGTTAAATTTTCTGTTCGCGGACGTGATATGGGTAGTGCTATTGACGAAGCTCAGAAAAAAGTCTCTGAACAAGTTCGTATTCCAACAAATTTTAAGTTGAAATGGACTGGAGATTTCGAAAATCAACAACGTGCTGCAAAACGGTTAGAACAGGTAATACCTATTTGTTTGGTTATTATTTTCATCATTTTATTTATACTGACGGGACATGTAAAAGATGCTGCAATTATTTTATTAAATGTTCCATTCGCTTGCATTGGAGGTATTTTAGCTTTACTCATTACCAAAACCAATTTTTCTATTTCTGCAGGTATTGGATTTATCGCACTATTCGGAATTTGTATCCAAAATGGAGTTATTATGATGACAGATATCAAACAAAATCTTAAACAAAAAATTTCTGTGGAAGTTAGTTTGAAAAAGAGTGTACGGAATAGATTTCGCGCTATTATGATGACCGCAATGATGGCGATGATTGGATTATTACCTGCTGCTACATCCTATGGTATCGGATCTGAAGCACAACGCCCGCTAGCTATCGTAATTATTGGAGGACTGATGTTGGCAACACTATTCTCATTATTTATATTCCCTTTGGTCGTTGGAATGTTGAGTAAAAATAAGAAAAACTGAAATTTTGAATAACCATCCACGCATTTTTACATGACTAAAAATTGCTAGGGCGCTCGAATATAGATTCAAAATAACACTTGAATTTTTAACAGCGTAAAAAAAGTACCAATCAGATTCAAAATTACATGTATTCATTGTATAAATTTTGATAGAATCATGAATAAATAGCATCAATTTCATCTATTAATTCATAATTTTTATGCTACCCCAGCGTACCATAATCTTTCTATTCTAAAAATTAAACGCTTATTAATCAAATAATACATATTCAAAATAAATTCAATATATATTATTTCATATT
>CAYYUE010000178.1:0-4568 GCA_964474745.1 uncultured Bacteroidaceae bacterium
ATTCACATTTCCGTATGCAAAATCATTCATATCATAATGGATAAATTTTCAAGAAGATAGGAATATTATGTTGGATAAAAATAAGCGAGAGCTTATACACATTTTTATAGATAAGTATTAATTTCGCCTTCTGAATTCAGAACACAGAATACCAGTAGCTACTGATGCATTTAAAGATTCACAGCTATGTCCGATGTTCGGTATTCGTAATTTATGTGTAATTTTCTTCTCTATTTCAGGCGAAATTCCTTTCGATTCATTTCCGATAATAAGTATCGAATCTTGAATTAATTCTATAGTGTAAACGGAGTCTCCTGAAAGAGCAGCCCCGTATATAGGTTTGCTTTTAGGGTAATTATCGAGATATTCTATAAGATCGCAATAATGTACTTGCACTCTAAAAATAGCTCCCATCGTCGATTGGACTACTTTAGGGTTAAAAACAGATACAGTATCTTTCGAACAAATAATATGTCGAATATTAAACCAATCGGCAATACGGAGAATAGTGCCTAGATTTCCAGGATCTTGAATTTTATCCAAAACTAATGTAAGTCCTACGTATGAATTTTCTATGGCATAAGATTGAATACGTTCGGCAAGTAACCATACTTGATTAGGTGTTTTTAGTCCACTGATTCGTTCTAATTCGGTAGAGGTAATTTCAAAAACCGAATCAGAAAGAGTTGCTCTTCGGATCAATGTCCGGTTTTTCATATACCAATCCTCGATTGCACATAATGTTTTTATTTGAATACCCGAAGCGAGAGCTTCTTGTACCATTTTATCACCTTCTATAACAAAAACATTTTCTATATCACACACTTTGGCCTGTTTATACGCAGCCAATTCTTTTAATTTTGCTTTGGAAATCATAATGCAAAAGTACAATTTTATTATGATATTATAAAATGTAGTTTATTTTGAAATGGAACGTTCCTTATAGAAATCTTTATTGTGTAAAATGCTTATGAATAAGTAAATTGAAATGTTCAAATCAGAAGGAAGAGCAGAATTTTCTTTAAAACAGAGATTTTTTAGTATTTTTGTGAGTAACACTTTTGTAATATGTTTGTTATAAAGTGCTGTAGATTATGTTTTTATATTTAAAGTATTGCCATATGAAAAATCTTATAAAATTTATAATTGTGTTTTTGGGAATAAGTTTGTTTGCATCTTGTACTTTAGGAGGAGGAAACCCATCTCAGAAACGTAGCTCTTCAGGAAAAACACTTGAAGTTCTTTTTGTAGCTAATAAAAATGTGTATTCGGGTGAAACAAGACAATTGGTAGATTCTCTTTTTAAACAACCGCAAGCCACTTTAAATCAGCCGGAACCTATTTTTGATGTGGTTAATGTGCCTGTTTCATCTTTTGAGAATACGGATATGTATCATTATCATCGTAATATCATATTAGTGGATTTGAATGCTGAAAATAAAAATAAGGTTTATTTAGACCATAATAAATGGGCGTATCCGCAAGTAGTATTTCAATTTTCTATTAATAACCTGAAGGAATTAAAACCTTTATTGGAAAAACATTTTAATCAAATATGTGAAGAGATTTATAAAAACGAACATATTCGAGTCAATAAAGCTTTCGATGGAATAGAAAATCTTGATATTACTAAACAGTTGAAGGATAATTTTGGTTTTTGGGTGACTGTTTCCAATGAATTTATACTTTCGACGTTAACACCTGATTTTGCTTGGATACGTAAAGAAGCAAAAGATTTTAGCATTGGAGTGTTAGTGTATACTCAACCTTATTCCGATACTAATGTATTTCAAGAAAGACATATCCTTGACAATTTGGATTCTGTAATGAAACAATATATTCCTGGACCTGCAGACGGTTCTTATATGGCTATCGAAAGAAAAGTGGAACCTGTTTCGAAACGCATTCTTTTTGATGATCGGTATTGTATAGAAACCAGGGGCCTGTGGCGTCTTGTAAACGATTTCATGGGAGGTCCGTTTGTAAATTATACATTTACCTCTCCGGATAATAAACAGTTGATTATGCTTACGGGGTATGTCTATTCACCGCGAAAACCCAAACGTGATTTTCTTATGCAAGCTGAAAGTATATGTTATTCTATTCAATTTTTGAAGTCTAGGCAATAATAATCATAATAAAAAAGGAAGCGCCTTATTTTGAAATCCAAAATAAGGCGCTTCCTTTTCGGCTTAATTTTTAGCTAAACATGCTCATGCTTGTTTTCTTTTTTCATATTGCTGGAGTGTTTCTCCATGGAAAAAATGAGTTGAGCCTCTTTATTACTTGAAACAAACCAGATGCGGTCTCCTTCGTGAAAGACAGTGCTGGAAGCTGGATTTAAAATGAATTCTGATTCGTGTTCGATCGCGATAATCATACCTCGATATTTTTCTCGGAAACCTGAAAATTTGATAGCTTTATTCAGAAATTGACTGTTGCGAGAAACATGCATTTGATGTAAGTTCATCTCATTCTTCATTTGTTCTTTAATCAGTAAATCATCTTCAATCTCAATAGTGGGTTTGAAATGCGATATTTGCTTGTCGCTTCCTATAATAGTAAGTTTATCTCCTGGATAGATAAACGTATCTTTGTCGGGAAGATCCATAACATGGTGTCCTCGTTGAATGCTAACTACATTGATTCCATATTCTTCACGAAATGTAGAATCACTCAGTTTTTTACCGACGTATTTAGATTCAGAATTTACTGTTAATGTTTCCAAGTGAAAATTCTGATTTAGAATTTCCGGAATCTTTAATGTTGTTTGTGATTGTCGTTGATTTAAATTATCAATAAATCGTTTCTCGATATGTTGGTATAAATTCATTACTCGCCGTGACATCAAAGTAAGAAATAATACAAACATAGCAATTACGAGCAGCAACCCTGCTGCAAGGTTTATATACTTACTAATAACCATACCCACAAAAAACAACGCGATTACATATCTCAAAATAAGGATTGAAATAACTAAGCCATGATTTAATTTGTTGCCAAACAAGAATTTACGAAATGCATTTGCCTTGTAACGTTTCACCATTAAAGCACGGAGAAAAGGAGCGAGAACGAGTAATGTGATTAACAAACCTAACAATTCACCCCAGAATCCTGTTATTTTAGTTGTAATGAATGGTTTAAATAATGTGAAAGATATAAAAGAAAGAGCGATTAAAATAGATCCGTAAATAGCAATATGAGAAAGTTGTGAAGTAACAAATTCTTTTACATTATAATTTTGCCCTTCTAAGGTTTTCCCAGACATACTATATCGATTTAAGGTTACCTTCCATTGTTCGGGGAGTTTCGGATATATTTTATTGTAGCAAGGTATGGCAGCTCGAATGATATAGGGAGTAAAAAATGTTGTGAGAATCGATACCGATACAATAATGGGATATAAATAAGGGTCAATAACTTTAAACCCAACTCCTAGACTGGCAATGATAAATGAAAACTCACCAATTTGACAAAAGCAAAATCCTGATTGCATTGATGTTTTCAAATCTTGGCCAGAAAGAAGTATCCCAATAGTAGCACTTAATGTTTTTACGACCATGACAACCAATGCAATTACAATAATAGGAGTTGCATATTCTACTAATATTTTTGGATCAACTAAGGTCCCTACGGAAACAAAGAATATGGCACCGAATAAATTTTTAATAGGATTTATCAATCGGTGGATAGCATCAGCTTCGATAGTTTCAGCGAGGATAGATCCCATAATAAAAGCACCTAGTGCAGAGGAAAAACCTGCGTAAGTTGCTAATACGACCATTCCAAAACATAAACCTACGGATACAATTGACAATGTTTCTTCCGTCATGAATTTTCGCATTAATTTTAGAAAAGAAGGGATCATATAAATGCCAAATGTAAACCAAATAATCAGAAAAAATACAAGTTTTAGTAAGCTAAAGACCAATTCTTCTCCATTAAATTGATTGCTTACTGAAATGGTAGAAAGCAATACCAATAGAAGTACAGCAATAAGATCTTCGACAACCAACACTCCAAAAACAAGATTTGAAAACTTTTGTCGTTTCATCTTTAAATCATCGAAGGCCTTGATGATAATGGTAGTGGAAGATATAGAAAGCATGCATCCTAAAAAAATACAATTCATTGAACTCCATCCAAGTATCTTTCCTACGCCACTCCCAATTAAAAACATAATAATAAGCTCTGTCAAAGCTGTGATAGCACCTGTTCCTCCAACTTTTTTCAGCTTTTTGAAACTAAATTCTAATCCTAGTGCGAATAAAAGGAATACTACTCCGATGTCGCTCCAAACACTAATGTTTTTTGTATCATTAATACTAGGGTAATAATCGAAGAATGGGCTGATAATGAAGCCTGCAACAATATAGCCTAATACTAAAGGCTGTTTAAGCCATTTGAAGATAATGGTAGTTATACCTGCCGTGATTAAAATAAGAGCTAAATCAGAAAACAAAGGAGGTAAATGTGGCATAATAAACTATAACAATTTATACATTTAATTATTTGATATACTTTAGATCACAAATCTTTTGGTGCTTTTTTATTTCAATTGCAATAAG
>CAYYUE010000179.1:0-4542 GCA_964474745.1 uncultured Bacteroidaceae bacterium
GGAATGATGAAATTGCCAAAGATGAAAATGATAGTGGCTATTAATATAGCCCCATATAAGTAAGGATGAAGCATTCGTTTGAAACTAATTCCGTTTCCTAAAATAGCAATAATTTCAGTATTCCCCGCTAATTTTGAAGTAAAAAAAATAACCGATATAAAAATAAAAAGAGGACTGAATAAATTTACAAAACTAGGAATAAAGTTAAGATAGTATTGAAATACAATGAGTTCTAACGGTGCATTTCGATTCAGAAAATCATCTAGTTTTTCAGAAACATCGAAGATAATTACAATGACAATAATTAAACCGATAGCGGCACAAAAAGTCTTTAAAAATTTTCTTAATATGTATCGATCAATTATTTTGTATTGTTTCATTTTATATTTTCAATTACTTCGGAGCATTTCAATATATCGTATTTTTATGATATATTTTTAAGTTGATTTTTAGCATTTTAGATACTTCTCATATGAAAATGGACATTGCAAAGATACGATATTAATTTAAAATACTTATCTATTTGAATATTAATATTGTGAATAATATACACTATATAAATACTTAACATTTTAAAAACGTGCGAGCATTAAAGCCCTTCGTCATAATGTAAATGTAATAATTTACAATTATTCCCAAAAATATATACGCTTTACGCGTTGTGATATGGACGTAAGTATTTCGTAGGGAATGGTATCAATGGCTTCAGACATTTCATGCAATAATTTTTCATCCCCGAAAATCGTTACTTCATCGGATTCATTGCATTGAATGTTGGTAACGTCAAGAAAGCACATATCCATACAAATACTTCCGATAATGGGTGCTACTTCTCCGTTGATAACGACTTTTCCTATGCCATTACCTAGTTTTCTATTTAAGCCGTCGGCATATCCGATAGGAATTATGGCTATTTTAGATGGTTGTTGTGCAATCCATTTACAATTATAACCTACTGGGTCGCCTTTAGGTATTTGCTTTATTTGTGATATTTTGGTTTTTAATTTACCTACAAGAGTAAGCTGTTTTTGAATTTCGCTTTCGGGTGCTATTCCATATAATCCTATTCCTAAGCGCACCATATCCATTTCTCCTTCGGGAAAACGAATAATTCCCGATGAATTCAATATATGACAGCATATATCAGGATTTCCGAGATTTTCTTTTATTAGAGAACTCCAATCTTTGAATAGTGAAATTTGTTTTTTTGTAAAATCATCCATTTGAATATCTTCACTACAAGCTAAATGTGAAAAAATAGATTTGACTTCAAAAATGTTGATTTCTTTTATTCGATTACAAAGTTCTGGAATGTCATTTTCCATAAATCCAAGACGATGCATTCCTGTGTCGAGTTCAATATGTATAGGAATTTTTTCATTATTTTGGAAGTATAAAGAAGCTGTTGCCGCAAATGTTTCCAAAATGTGCATGCTGTAGATATCCGGTTCTAATCCGTATTTAAAAATGTTGTCGAAACTTTCTTCTTCCGGATTCATAACCATAATGGGTAATGTAATTTTATTTTGACGCAGCTCAACACCTTCATCGGTATAGGCAACGGTAAGATAATCTACATTATTGAATTGTAGCGAATTGGCAATTTCTATGTTTCCAGTCCCATATGAAAATGCTTTTACCATAGCCATCAATTTGGTTTTAGGGCTAATCCGGGAGCGATAATAATTCAAGTTATTAATAAGAGCTTGTAAGTTCACTTCCATAATAGTTTGGTGAGATTTACGCTGCAATAACTTGGCTATATGTTCGAATTGAAATATTCGAGCTCCTTTTAACAAGATAGTCTCATTTTGAAAATTAGAAAATAAATAATGTTGTAGAAAATCTTCTGTTGTTTTATAAAAAATACTTTCGATGGAGAATTTGTCTTTGTTTCTACAGAGAGCTTCTCCAATACCGATCAATTTGTTTATATTTCGTTTTTCTATAAGTTTAGCAACATCTTCGTATAATTCTGCTTCTATAACCCCTGTTTGCATAATATCAGACATAATAAGGGTTTTTTTGTTGTGTTGCTGTTCCTGTTGAATATAATCTAATGCAATTATAAGAGAGTTTATATCGAGGCTGTATCCATCGTTTATCAATAGGCAATTGTTGATGCCTTCGTTAAGCTCAAGGCGCATTGCAATAGGAGTAAGGTGTATTGCTTTTTGAGCAATAATTTCATCTTTGTATCCTAGATATAACAATAAAGTGATGCAATGCATTGCATTTTCAATGGATGCCTTATCTGTAAATGGAATTTCTATTTCCGATACCATACTTTCGTAAGCAATATGTAGTATCGTACTTTTTGTTTTTATTGTTTTATCGATAAGTAAAACAGATGTATCACTTGCCTTGGAACCCCATGTAAAGCGTTTTACTTCTTTGAATGCTTGGTTTTCAGAAACAATACTATGAATATCTTTATGATCGGAGCAATATATAAGTGTTTTACAGTGTGTAAATAGTTGTAATTTTTCGGCAATTTTTTGGTTTCTAGTCAAAAAATTTTCATCATGAGCTTGTCCAATATTTGTGAAAATACCAATAGTGGGCTGTATTACAGATTGCAAGTTCGTCATTTCCCCTGTTTCTGATATTCCGGCTTCGAAAACCCCCATTTCGCATTCTGTATCAAGCTGCCAAACTGATAAAGGGACTCCAATTTGCGAATTATAGCTTTTAGGACTAAAAGCAACATTTTTTTCACTGTGTAAAAGCTGTATAATCCAATCTTTTACAATTGTTTTTCCATTACTTCCTGTTATTCCTACTATCGGTATATCAAATTGTTTTCGATGAAATGCAACTAAGTTTTGTAAAGCTTTAACAGTATTTTTGACATAAAAAAAATTGGCATCAAGCATGCTTTGGAAAGTGTTGAGCATTTCTTCTTCAATAGCATCAGGAACCACAAAATTACGTACTCCCTTTTTGTAGAGCTCCGGAATATACTTGCATCCAGAGTTTCGTTTCGTTTGTATTGCAAAAAATATACTTTCTTTGGGATGAGATAACTTTCGACTATCGGTTAATAATGTGGATATTTGATAAATTGAATTTCCAATATGTACAATAGTAGGTTTGATGACTTCCTCAATTTCACTAGAAGAATAAGTTTTCATTCTATGTAGGTTTATTACTTTATTAAGATGTATTGATAAGTGTCGATTAAAATCCTTATTGATCTGCTTACATTAAATTATTGTATAATGATATACGGTATTATACAATAGCTCAACAAAATTAGATTATTTTAATTCTTTTGATTTTGATATAAACTTACGATGTTTATAATTTCCAAGTCATTTGACATTTCGGGGCATATATCGAACAATTCGTCGAAACGTTCTGGGTAATCATGAACGCAAGCTTGAACGGCATTATAGGCGTTACTTCGTTGGCCCAGAAGATAGTAACATGCAGCTAGCTGTAAATTAAATTCGAAAGGTTCTTCAACATAGCTAAGACCTCGTTTTATTACTTCAATTGCTTCCTCGTAATGTTTTGATTTAAAATACATATTAGCATATTCTATCCAATAATCATCATTATTGTTACTTAGTCGAATGGCACATTCGAACAAAGGTGTTGCTTTGTCAAATTGTTCAAAATTCGCATGAATGCCTGCGGCGATAAATAAAAAATTTGGAGATTGAGGATTTAATTCAATTGCTTTCGTTAAATAATCGATGGCTGAATTATAATCGTTCAAAGCTGAATAACAAATTGCGATCCCCATCCAAGCATCCGGAAAATAAGGATCTACATATGTTGCCTTTTTGTAATAAATGGCAGCAGTTTCGTAGTTTTCCATTTTTTCATAATTATCGGCAATCGCAAAAAAGATCAAAGACTTTTCATTTGTTAATGACAAAGCTTCATTTAGTACAGAAATCGCTTTATCATAGTTTCCTAATAATGAATAACAGTTGGCTTTTGTAGAATAGGCTGCGAAATAATGTTCATCGATAGCTAACGCATAGTCAAAAGCATCGATGGCTTTTTCATATAGTTGTATGTTGCTGTTACTATATGACATTCCTAAATTAAACCATGCTATTTTAGAATATGGGTTGTTTTTTAGAAAATCAATTAGAAAAGTGATATTTTCATCACTTTTTTCTTCAGACTCGTAACATAGCGATAAATCGAACAAACATGTTTCATTTTTAGGATTTTCAGAAAGTGCTTTTTTATAGTATGTAATGGCTTCGTTTGTTTTCCCTAAATATTGGTATTCATTGGCTATATTTTCATAAATTGTCTCTAAATCGAAACCATCAACAGATGCTAGTTTATAGTAATTAATTGCAAGTTGATGTTTTTCCATTTGACTGTATACGGTTCCTAATGCATAAAGAATGTCTGTGTTTTGGGGTTCAATAAGCTCTAATCTTTTTAATAATTGTAATGAAAGTTCGAATTGCTCTTTAATGCTGTATAATTGTCCTTTGCGTAATAAAATGGAAACGGTATCTGGAAATAATTTTTCGGCATATAAAATAGCTTCTTCCAACATGATAATATCGT
>CAYYUE010000180.1:0-4495 GCA_964474745.1 uncultured Bacteroidaceae bacterium
CAAAATCCTCGTCGAGAATTAATGCAATTTTAATAACTTCTGCCATTCCACAAAGTTTTAATTAACACACGTCCTTCATTAAGTGTTTTAAAGTAATTTTCTCCTAAATTTCCTATTGTATAAACTGCTTCTACTATATTTTTAAAATCACTCTCTATAACATTACCTTGCCTACTCTCAGTTATAGATTTCAACTGTATAAATGTATTTTCTAAAACTTTTTGCAAATCTTTATATACGTATTTCCTGCTATTTTCTGACTCTCTTGTAATAAATACTGGAGCAAAAGGCAAATCAGGTATCCTTTTTTGTATCCTTCCTTTTCTATTTACACGACCCAATCTTTGAATGACTGCATCTATTGGTGCATTTTCAGTATAAAGTACATCAAAATCAATATCCAAACTTACTTCTACAATTTGGGTGCAAATTGCGATATACCCACCATTCATAGTTGCAATATCTTCTAAAAAATGTTCTTTCTCTATTTTATCACATAAAATAAATTGAGAATGATATAGCATTACTCTTTCTTGATCAATTTCTTGTTTCATGCAAGCATCAAATATCTCCCTTGCTTTTTTTATCGTATTACATACAACCAGCACTTTATAATTCAAAAAATAATGTTGAACTATATCCGGAATGCAGCTCTCTATGGGGATATCTAATACAGATGTTAAGTGTCGCTGTTTTTGATTAAATATCTTGTCGTTAATTATTTCGTAATCAGGTAAAACTTCTTTCAATTCTTCTTTCAGAATATTTGGTAAAGAAGCACTCATAATAGCAAAACGAGAATGGTAAGGAGTGATGCATTTAATAATTTCCAATAATAAACCAAAGGTATAAGCATCGTAGATATGAATTTCGTCAATAATTATTTTTGCATTATTACTCGCAGCGTTAGTCAATACCCAATACCCCCAATTGAAAAAACTATATATAAGTTGATCAATAGTTGCAACAGTAACAGGTTTAAAAAACGTTCTATTGTAAAGGAAATGTTGGCGTAAAGATTGGGATTCTATGGTTTCATCTTTTTCTTTGATAACATATTGAGCTGTACCATGAGATAATCCCACACATTCATCTCCTCCAAAAAAAAACCGCATACGTTCCCACATCTTATTGGTCGTTACCATTGTTGGCAACAGAAATAATATTTTTTGATTTTCATTATTTTCAACTGCCCACAATACAGAAGCTTCGGTTTTCCCTTGTCCAGTAGGAATTTGCACAAAAATATTTTGGCTGCTATGTTTTGCTGATTTTAACTGAAATGGCTGCCAACCTTGAAATGAGGATACCTTTTCTTTCATCTTCTCGGTAATAGAAGAAAAGGTTGCTGTTGTAGAGTATTCATAATTTGTATTGCCTGAAGAAGCCAACCAATCACAATAATGTAGTGTTGATTTAAATAATAAAAATAAATCTCTTATAACATTGCTTCTTTCGTAACGAAAGCTATCTTCCTCCAAATTTAAAAATACTTCATCTTGAAACAGATTAAAAGGACGATTTACCAAACATTTTCTATTGAATTTGATATCCTCCCAACCTTCAATATTTAATTTTTTTGCTTGATTATTGGCAAACTGAAAGAATTCTATAAAATACTCTTCACTTGCATATTCACTTACCATATTACAGCAGCTTTCAAACAAATTTTTTTTTAATTTGCTATGATGGCTCGCTACAGCTAATATTTCAGGATAATACGGTGTATCCTCAAATGAAAATATAGGTTTATTATGTATCAAGTCAAACAATATTGGAACAGAAGAAAGCGCATGAGATTCCAACGGTTTCGGTTCTACTCCTCGAACTTTAATCTGAAATTTTTCTGTTGCTTTTCCTATATCATGCAATGATACTGTTAAATATAAACGTTCTTTTATTAATAATTTGGAGATAGAATATCGTTCCGAGATTTTATCTATAAAAATATCGTTCCAGACCATAACCTTCGGAAACCAATATAAACAATCTTTGGTATGCTCTATAAGAGTTTTTTTCGGTTCACTTTTAGCTAAAACCTCAGAATACTTCACTGATTAAAATATTTGAAATGTATATCCTAACTCCTTATCGATATAACCCTCATTTTCAAGTTTAATAGGCATATTACCAACAAATGAAAATGTTTTATAAGCAATTGCATTGCGTTCTTTTGTTTCTTTATTATAAGAAAAGGCAATAGGAACTTTTACAATTTGAGGTGCCTCTTCCAGTAAATTCTTTGAAAACAAATTAACATTTCGATCAATCATAACTTCATATTTCGATAGAGATAAATCAACAGGAAGTATCGTATTCTTATAATACAATCCTGTTTCAATATCAAGTGAGACTTTATTAACAGCTTCAATGCGTATTAATTCATCTTCTCTGCCTAAAGATAATGCCCATACTGGATTTCGTATTTTCTCAAATACTAAATTTAAATCATCCATACTCTTAAAAGATAAGTATAAAACAAAATCCATTGCATAAATTAATTCTCTTACAATTACGGCTGTCTTATAGGGTGTTTCTGCTTTACCATCACTATATGCTTTAATTTGTTTACCCTCATATTTTCTTATCTGCCACAAATCATTGGCTCTACCATTATAATATCCAACAATGCCCATAAAAAATCTATCCGTTAGCAACCATTCGTCATTAATTGTTTCAGGTGCTATGCCTAATGCACCCCCAAGCATTCCCCCTACAGTTGTTTTTAAAGGCAGGGGAAATGTCTTATGATAAGTATGAAAGTCAGGTTGACGAAAGGAATTTAATGCACCTTTCGCTTGAATACGTATAAATTCCATATTAAAAATCTAATTTTTTTATGTATTCAATAGCATTTGCAAATGTTTTTTGAATGGTACTCGTATCTTTCAAATCGGAAATGACATTATTTTTAAAAATACCTGACTGCACACCAAGAAATTGTTCATCTATGATATGGTCGTTTCCATCTAATACCTCTTTTATTGCCAATGTATTTAGTTCTTCATTTTCTGATATAGACAATGTCTCTAAAAAAATAGGAGATTTTGCTGTTTGAAAAGTAATTGCTAAAAACTTGGGGGACATGTCGGTTAGTAAACGAGATTGTTTTCCACCTCCCCAAACGGTTTCAAGGGCATTAAAAAACTTGGTGAGACGTTCTCGTTTTTGTCCAATCGTCAAATTTGGAACTTTTCCTTTACTACTTTTAGACAGTTCAAATTCTTGAAACGTGCCGAGTCTATCTAATTCTACCAAAAAGTTTACTTTAAAATAGTTATAATAAACTTCTGTTTCAAATATATTTCCCCCTGCAGAAACATCTCCTCCAGTTTCTTCTTTTGATTTAGTACCTAAATCACGATCGTTTCTAAACGGGAACATTCCAATAGCAGCAGAAGAACGTACTACCGCTGTTCTGCGACGATTTTCGCCTTTCGATGCAATCATGTATCCTAACAAATCATCATCTAAATATTTATCAGGCTCGCCTGCGGTAAAATCTACACCTGCCTTTTTTTCAGCTTGCTTTACATCAGAGAGTATTTCCGATAACCCCATTTCTTTCCAAGCCTTACGGATTTGATATTTGATACTTTGTCCTGAAACATAAGGAATTTGTTGCCCATTTGGCAGCGTGATTTTTTTTACAGTACTGACATTTCCTTCTGTCCAACTGCCATTAATACTGCCTAACGAAGTTTTAAAAATATAGGCAATGTTTACGCAATTTACTTTTTTGGGTTCCATAAAAATATTATTTAATTGTTATCTGATTTTTTTCCTTGTACAAGAAACTATTCATAGCAAAAATACTAACGAGAGCTTTATATTCTTCCCAATAGGCATTGTCCGGCAATTCTTTAAAAAAAGTTTCACCATATGACACTTCCGTTCGAAATTGAGTTTCTGCTAATACATTAATAAATTCTGTCCTATTTTTGGCATTTCGGATTGAGAAAAGAATTCCTTTATCATCTTTTTCTCTACAGTACGCACCAATACGATTACCTACTGATTTGCAAATTTCGACCATTTCTGCTTTCATATCTTTTTGTGTTTTTAAATTATATATTTCAATTATTTTGTCTAAATAAATTATATTCCCTTTATTCTCTTTTAGTTTCACCTCGCCTAAAAACCATTCTATAGTTTTATGTATGCTACGGAATGAAAGAATATCGCCACATAAACGGTTTCTCCATGTGCTATCATATTTACCACCATCCAACTGTTGGCTAAAATAGCGTATTATGTTTATAAACAATTCTTGACAATTTCTTTCATTATCAGATTGTTCAAACGCATCAAATAAATCGAATAAGGAACTAATGGACGTGTATTCTTTAACATCTTTAAAGATATTACCATCATTGAACATAGAAAGTACTCGTTTGTTAAAAAGCAAGTCCCTCCTTTTATCCTTACTTAAACGAGATTTAATTTGTTTATAAACAGAAAGCAAAAAATTAAAGAGACATTCGGTCTCATATAC
>CAYYUE010000181.1:0-4488 GCA_964474745.1 uncultured Bacteroidaceae bacterium
GGTAGAGAAAAATTATGGAATTTATTTTAAGTCTATGATCAACAAATATGTAGCCTTCTCTTTTTTATTTGGGTTATGCATAAGCAAGCTTTATGCCCAGACAACAGAAGTTCATGAATCTTTTGATGATGGAGATTTTACCCAAAATCCCACTTGGATAGGGGATTCAAATAAGTTTCAGATATCTGATTGTCAGTTGCGGTTGAATGGAGTAGTTGCAGATACTTCATATTGTTCTACAGAGTTGAGGTTGCTGGCATCCGATACATTGGAATGGCAATTTTGGATGAAGCATAATAGCCTGACTTCAAATAACAGCTATTCAAGAGTTTATCTTTATTCTAATCTAAGTAATTTGAGAGATAAAGGATTAGAAGCCTATTATGTTGAACTCAGAACTCGTGTTCAAACACAATTTATATTTTGTCGCGTCAAGAATGGAATTGAAGAAGAGTTATGTAAAGTGTTAAATTACAAAGAAATGGCAACTAACTCAGGACAAATTCGAGTGAAAGTGCACCGTTACCCTGAAGGATCCTGGCATTTTTGGATTGATAGTTTGGGAGGAACCGACTTTCTTCATATAGATTCTATAAAAGAGCCTTCGAATATGTTGATAGGAAATCATGGCTTTATGGGAGTTTGGTGCAAATATACAGCGAGTGATAAAAATAAATTCTTTTTTGATGATATCTTAGCTTACGCTCGAGTACCTGACACGATTCCTCCGCAAGTGAAAAATGCAATACTTACTCCTTTAGGAATTAAAGTGTATTTTTCTGAACCGATAGATCCCGTTTCAGGGACATTGGATTTACATTATGTGGTAAATCAAAAAATAGGCAACCCTGCTTATGTAGAATATGACGAAGATAAAGTATTATTATATTACATACCTCCTCTAACGTTACCGATTGTATATCGGTTATCTGTTTCAAATGTCAGTGACACATCAGGAAATAAGATATTATACCCTCAAACGGTATTGGTAAAACGGAATATATCGGATACAGATTCTCCTCATGTAGATACCGTGTTATGTTCTTCTAAAAATAGTATCACTGTTATATTTTCGGAGGTTGTAGATAGTATTACCGCCACTCAAACAGACCATTATATGTTAAATAAAATGATGGGAACTCCTGAAAAAGTGCAATATAAAAATAGTTCAGTTGTATTGGAGTTCAAATCTGAATTTCAATCCAATATAGATTATGAACTTACTGTATTTTCGGTATCTGATTTATCCGGAAATGGAACTCAGGAACAAAAGGTAATCGTACCTATTCAGTTCGATACCATGTTTTTTGGGGTATCTTCTATACATGTGTTTACTCCCAAGGAAATTCGGATTGTTTTTTCAAAAATGTTAAATAAAGAAATAGCAAAGGCAACATCGCATTACATCATAAATCAGGGGATTGGGAATCCCGATAGGGTTGAATGTAGCGATTCAACTGTAGTGCTATACTTTGAAATACCGTTGCGATCCGCTGTAGACTACACCCTTAATATGTATAATATTGTTGATCAATGGGGAAATTCGCTGCAACAATCCACATTTCCTATTTCGCATTATCGATTGTCCCGGAACGATATCCTAATAAATGAAATCCTATTTAATCCTTATACAGGAGGAGCTGATTTTGTAGAACTCTATAATAATACACAACGTTCGATAACGTTGTGTGAAATATATTTGGCTACTTGGGATAAAACAAATGATCGTTTGAAAAATAAGACATATTTGTCTGATACAACTTTAATACAACCCTTTGATTATATAGCAATTACTACCGATGCTGATTTTTTGAAACGAAACTATACTGTAATGGCACCCAGTAAGCTGATTCAAGTAAAAACGATGCCGTCTTATCCCAATAGCGAAGGTACCGTAATTGTAGCACTACAGGATAGTACGATTATAGATAGATTTGATTATACTGAAAAAATGCATAGCCGATTATTATCTGATGTAAAAGGAATATCACTGGAACGGCGTTCGTTCACAATGGCTACGCAGGATGCATCCAATTGGCATTCCGCTGCAAAATCTGTGGGATGGAGTACTCCTACTTATAAAAACTCTCAGTCCTATGCTTTGTTGTTTTCCGAAGAAGCTTTTTCTATCGATCCGTTGTTATTTTCTCCCGATTTTGACGGCTATAACGATCTATTGAATATCCATTACAAATTGAATGAGAGTGGAATGTTGTGTAATATAACCATATTTGATGTTCAAGGCCGTAGCATTCGATTGTTGGAAAGAAATGCTCTAATGGGAACGGAAGGAAGCTTTGTATGGGATGGAACTAACGAATCGGGAAATCGGTGTCAAATAGGCAATTATATTGTATATATAGACGCATATAACACACAAGGAAAACGGCAACAAGTAAAAAAAGTAGTAACATTGATGATGAAATAGGCCTTTTTGTCAGATGAAACAAAATTCATAAATATGGTATTGTCAATTAGGAAAGATAGAAAATATTGATGAAACGACATATGAAATTTTGTTGTTTTATAGACTTAATGTAACGTAATTGGATAAATTAAATACAACGGTTGCTTTATATTGTTATAGAATTTACATGAGTGAATGATATCAGCGCTTTCATGTGCCGGTAATTTCTATGTCAATATTCTTTTTTATTTATATTCTCAGACGTCATTCCTTCTATTTATATGGTATTGTTTTATAATTTTCATGTATCTTTGCATTTATAATAACCTATGGAAGTCTCTGTCAGTGAACGGATTTTAATGGATTAAATAAAAAATAGTGATGTCGATAGATCGAGAATTGTTTTATAAATATGTGGCACAAACTACAGCAGGACCTATTGGTTTGGAAGTGGCTCGTGCTACAGGATGTTATATGTATACACCAGAAGGGAAACCTTATTTGGATTTGATATCGGGAGTGGCGGTAAGCAATGTAGGGCATTGTCATCCAAAAGTCGTGAGCGCTGTACAAAAACAAGTAGAAGAATACATGCATTTGATGGTGTATGGAGAATATATACAAAGTCCACAAGTACGATACAGCACTTTTCTTACATCATTGTTACCCGATAAATTGTGTAATGTATATTATGTGAATTCTGGAAGTGAAGCTGTTGAGGGAGCATTGAAGCTAGCTAAACGTTACACGGGACGAAGTGAAATCATTCATATGCAAAATGCATATCACGGTTCTACACATGGAGCGTTGAGTGTGATGGGTAATGAAGAATTTCGATATGCCTTTCGTCCATTGTTACCTGATACAAAAGCTATTCGATTCAATAATTTTGAGGATTTACACGATATCACCGAACGAACGGCATGTGTTATTCTAGACCCTTTGCAATCCGAAAATGGATTGGTGCTACCACATCCCGATTATTTGTTACAACTTCGCAGTTGTTGTACTGAAAAGGGTGTATTGTTGATATTCGATGAAGTTCAAAGTGGGTTTGGCCGTACGGGAACTTTATTTTATTTTCAGCAGCATGTGGTGCCTGATATTTTAGTATTGGCAAAAGCGATGGGAGGAGGTATGCCGATAGGTGCATTTGTATCGTCCAAAGAAATTATGGAAACACTTACGTTTAATCCTATATTGGGACATATTACAACCTTTGGAGGGCATCCCGTAAATTGTGCGGCTGCATTAGCATCATTACAAATAATAGAAAACGAAAAATTATATCAGGATGCTGACCGCAAAGGGAAAAGATTTTTCGAAAAATTGCAACACCATCCGAAATTGAGAACGGTTCGTAGAAAAGGATTATTCCTTGCTTGCGATTTAGAAAATGAAGAGGCTTATTGGAAACTTTTAGAACGATTTTTAGACAATGGGCTGGTAACAGATTCTTTTTTATACAAACTAAATTCATTTCGTATAGCACCTCCTCTAATCATTACCGATGATGAAATAGATGAAGCTATTTATTTGATTGAAAAAAGTTTAAATGAAATATAATTATTGGAACGTAAAACTTGAAAAGAATAAATAAAATCGATCTCAATTATACAGGGGATCCCTGTATGGAACAAGTGCATACTTGAAATAAAAGATTTGACTGAGAAAACAAAATAATTTTATAGATACCCAATAGCACAAGTGGGTATCTATATTTATTATGTTTGAATCTATGAATACATGAAGTGAATATAGGAAAAGATGTTTGTTAATCGATGTTTCATAATAAACATTTGTGACTTCTGGATACTTATTCAGTTTCCTGAAGCGAGTTCATAAATTTAACCAGAAACAACGTTGATGGATTTATAGGAATATGAAATTAATGCAAAATGCGAGTGTTTGTTGTTTTATATTTCTTGAAACTTCATATAGAAGAGGTTCTTATTTGAAAGAAACAAGTATACTATATAAGAATAAATGAATTCTTTTTTTCTTAACTCTTCCTTAATATTTAATTAATGAAAAATGAATTTCTTTGCATTGTAATAGAATGAATGTTCAAATAGAAAAAG
>CAYYUE010000182.1:0-4456 GCA_964474745.1 uncultured Bacteroidaceae bacterium
GAATTGTCATGACATAGGTCTTAGCTAAAGAGCAATAATTTAACTATGTAGATTATTGTTTTTACATTGAAGAGATGTATTACGGAAAGACAACTTTCTCAAATTGGCTATAATCTGAGAAAAAAATAGTACTTTTGTAAAATCAAATATTTCAAACGCATGAAACGTATATTAATTTTTCTTACTACATTCATAGCCTTGAGTAGTACTGTATATTCCCAAGATTTTAAATTTGGACTTCGCTTAGGTCCTAATTTTTGTCAAATAGATGGAGACGAATCTAACGGATACAATAAAACAGGGTATCACGTCGGTATATATACGGCTTATCCATTCACAGAAAATAGTAGTGCCATAATGGAACTTATGTATACTACAAAAGGTGCTAGAAATACGAATATTATGCGTGTAACGGTATTAGATTATATAGAAGTTTCATTATTATACGGTTTGCATTTTTCTCGAAAAATACAAGCTGTTATCGGTTTCTCACCCTCTGTGCTCATCAATTATAGTGTTACTGAAAGTGGAGTTGATATTGATGATTTGATATCTTATAAACGCTTTGATTTACCATTTTCAGTTGGATTGCGATTCTTTTTCAATCCTCATATTGGGCTTGACTTGCGATTCAACTACTCATTGTTAAACATTAGTGGAGATTCGAATATAGGAACATCAGGGTTATTTGGTGCCAAAGGGCAATTTAATAATGTTATATCGGGTAGTTTGATATATCAATTTTGAATATAAAAAAGCCTGAGGCATCTTTCATATGTGAAGTAAATTAATAAAACATAGTACGCATGTCAAATATAGAAAATGTTCGTTGTGTTATTATAGGATCTGGACCTGCAGGTTACACAGCTGGTATATATGCAGGTCGAGCCGAATTAAAACCTGTTTTGTATGAAGGAATACAACCAGGAGGGCAATTGACAATTACTACGGAAATTGAAAATTTTCCGGGTTATCCTTCGGGGATTTCAGGGACTGAAATGATGGAGGATTTAAAAAAGCAAGCACAGCGTTTCGGTACAGACGTTCGTTCTGGAATGATTACAGAAGTTGATTTTTCGAAGCGTCCATTTACTTTATTAGACGAATCGGGTAATAAAATAGTAGCAGAAACTGTCATTGTTGCAACGGGAGCATCAGCTCGTTGGTTAGGTTTGGATAGTGAGAACAAATACTTTGGGCAAGGAGTATCAGCATGTGCCACATGCGACGGATTCTTTTATAGAGGTCAAGATGTTGCAGTTGTAGGGGGTGGTGATACCGCTTGTGAAGAAGCTTCGTATTTATCGAATATATGTAATAAAGTATATCTTATTGTTCGTCGTGATCAAATGCGTGCTTCAAAAGCAATGCAACATGAGGTTATAAGCAATCCTAAAATAGAAATTTTATGGAATTCCGTAACTCATGAGATTAAAGGAGATGATATGTCCGGTGTAACAGGTGCTACATTACGTAACATAAATACGAATGAGTTGTTTGACATTACCGTTTCCGGTTTTTTTGTTGCGATAGGCCATAAACCGAATACAGACATTTTTAAAGGTCAGTTGGACATGGATGAGAACGGATATTTGAAAACGCAAGATCCTACTTCTCAAACCAACGTTCCGGGAGTGTTTGCTGCAGGCGATGTTTGTGATCCAAATTACAGGCAAGCTATTGTTGCTGCAGGAAAAGGGTGTATAGCTGCAATTGACGTTGAACGCTTTTTGAGCTCACAAAAAAAATAACCGGAAACGTTACTACAGGATAAAAATCTAATGTATAAAATTTGTCTAACGATTGGTTTGACGTTTCTCCTGCTAGGATTTAATGTTTCCAGGGCTCAGTTTGTTCCTATGGGAAATACGGCAAGTTCGACATACAATTTTCCAAATAGCCCTAATTCGGAACAAGATACGTTACCTAAGGGAATCATCTACGACACAGAGGAGGAAGCTGACTCAACCTTGCTTAATTCTGTATATTATTTTTACCTGAATCCATTAACAGTCAAAATATACGAAGCATATCATCCGACTTTAGTTCCAACCTTTATAGAACAAACGGATGCATTATTCTCTTTTAATAACAACTATTATCTGTATACGGGGAATTCCGGATCTCCTCATATTTCATTGTATCCCCAGTTGCCAAAAACACTTGGATTCCGTTATCAACCAGATGTTTTTGGAGGTTACGGATATATTATGGAAAATGTACCGTTCTATCAAACTCAACGTCCGTATACAGTGTTGAGTTTTTATAATTCATTAAATTCAGAATACCAGGTACGTGTAATTCATACACAAAATGTAACACAGCGTTTGAATTTCGCATTGCACTATGATCTTATCAACTCCAAAGGTTTGTATTCCAATCAAAAAACATTAAACAATTATTTGGGGGCAACTACCAATTATTATTCAAAAAATTTACGCTATCAAGTAAAAGGCGGTGTGATATGGAAAAATCTTAAAATACAGGAAAACGGCGGAATCACTACGGATAGTTTATTTACACAGAATATACAAACAAATAGGGGAGGTATACCGGTACATCTTTATAATGCAGGTAATCATTATAAAACGCTATCTGTTTTTGCTCATCAATCTTATAATTTTGCTTCTCAACCTGGGCGTTTTATTTATAAAGATTCGGTTTTTTCTTCGACCGACAGTTCTATTCGCATCATACAGGATACCCTTTACCGGAAAGGATCGCCTTTTAATAAGGGTGTTCTTGCCCATCAAATATCTTTTCACCAATCGAAGCGAAATTATTATGATGCAAATATAAATTCATTCTATTATCCCCATATTTATTTGGATACAACCCAAACATTCGATTCGGTTTCAGTGTATAAGTTGGAAAATATGTTGTTTTGGACAAATGATGCATATAAAGATTATCAATATAAAAATCCGTGTAAAATTACATTGGGTGTTAAGCAACAAATGATAGGGATACAGGATATTTTTTTATACAAAACAATTAATACACTCCTCCCTTTTGGAAAACTGGAAATTACTTTAGGCCAACTTTCCATACAGATGTTTTATGAACAGACTTTTTCGAATTCATATCTCAACAAAGATTTATTGTTTTCGGGTAATATAAGCTATCATTTGACAAAACATCAAAAAATTCAGTTATCACTTGAAACAGCTCGTCAAGCTCCGAATTATTTTTATTATCGGTATAAATCAAATCATTTCGATTGGGATGTATATTCGTATGAAAAAATAATGACTCAAAAAATAGAGATTTCATATGGTTGGAAAGATATAATTACTTTTTCATCATCCATAAATAATGTAGAGAACAATATTTGGCTTGATGAACAATGTAATCCATATCAAACAGATAAAAGTGCGGTATTGTCACAAACTACATTAAACACAAATGTAAAGTGGGGAAAATTCCATTGGAGAACATTCAATGTATTACAATTTACTTCTGATGAAAATATTTTCCGCTTGCCTGTATTTGCTGCAAAGCATTCGTATTTCTTCGATTTTACATTATTTAAAAAGACATTATTTCTTCAAACAGGAATAGATATACGCTATAATACAGCCTTTTACGCAGATGCATATATGCCTGCATTAGCTGCATTTTATCGACAAAACGAAGTAAAAATTGGAAATACGTTGTGGTTGGATGCATTTGTATCTCTACAAGTTAAGCATGCTACCATTTTTATTAAATTATTACATTTGAATACGTTATGGGAAACAAATCCTCGTTATTTTTATCTGCCTCATTATCCTGGACAGGATTTTACATTACAATGGGGATTTGTTTGGCGTTTTTTTGATTAATTTATTGTGAATATCAATAAAATTGTTT
The DNA here is from genome assembly GCA_964474745.1 of uncultured Bacteroidaceae bacterium. Classification (GTDB taxonomy): domain Bacteria; phylum Bacteroidota; class Bacteroidia; order Bacteroidales; family P3; genus HGM05376. The sequence continues at coordinate 3,853 of CAYYUE010000182.1, forward strand.
GAACACTAAATTGGATTGAGTATAATTCATATTTTTATTATACGTAATATGAAATAAGAGATAACTAAGATTATTTAGTTTTATTGCTCCGCTTACATTTTTTATTACATGTCGTTTTAATGCTCATGAACACTGATTACTTTTCCTGTTGGCGGTACACTTCTATTTGCGCATTGCAGGTCTGTTCGGTAACATCCCGAAGGCGTTCTACTTTGGGAAGTAGTGCGTTCGTTACCACGAATTTAGGGTTGTACCTGGCCTCGACATAGGCAAGCCGTAGCAGTTCAAACAACCGTTTTTCTTCTTGTAGTTTTCGGGGAAAGATTTTCTTTAATTCGTCCGAATATTTATGCGTTGCACCTAATAGCTTTGACAGATTGTGTTGTTTGCTATTTTTTAGGGTGTGAACTAATCGCAGGGTATAAAAGAAATTTTCACAAGCCTGATGTAAATTGAAAGATGCTAATTCATAGTCTTTCATTTCTTGTTCGCTATATATAGCAAGCTTGATAAAACTTATTGCTCTTTCAAACTTCTCCTCAAAATACTCCTCAGCTTGTTGCCTGATCTCCTCAAAGTTGAGTTTTCGGGCACGTTCGAGTTT
>CAYYUE010000183.1:0-4452 GCA_964474745.1 uncultured Bacteroidaceae bacterium
CTATAAGCTGGATTTTATTTTTATTAACGGATAACTATAACGTTTTCAAGTATTCAATACAGTTTTTTTCGATCCTCTTTTCAACGTCATCACTTACAGCTTTTACAAACTTTTCACCAACGATATGCTCATATAGTTCTATGTAACGTTCCGATACCTGATCGATAAATTCAGGAGTCATTTCAGGTATTTGTTGCCCGGTTTTTCCTTGGAAACCGTTTTCCATTAACCATTCACGAACAAATTCCTTGGATAATTGACGTTGCTTCTCTCCTTTTTTCAAACGTTCTTCATACCCTTCTGCATAAAAATAACGGGAAGAATCGGGAGTATGAATCTCATCTATTAAATAAATTTTTCCATTTAATTTTCCGAATTCATACTTCGTATCAACTAAAATTAAACCTTGCTTTGCAGCAATTTCAGTTCCTCTTTGAAACAAAGCATATGTATATTTTTCCAACTGCTCATAATCCTCTCGGGTTACTAAACCTTGATCTATAATTTCTGTTTTCGAAATATTTTCATCGTGTCCTTCATCGGCTTTTGTAGTAGGGGTTATTATGGGTGTAGAAAATCTTTGATTTTCTACCATTCCTTCGGGTAAAGCAACTCCACATAAGGTACGGTTTCCAGCTTTATACTCACGCCAAGCACTACCAGCTATACAACCGCGAATAACCATTTCTATTTTAAACGGTTCGCATTTTTTACCAATAGTTACCATAGGATCAGGAGTAGCTATTTTCCAATTTGGAAGAATATCCGACGTCGCATCCAAGAATTTAGCAGCTATCTGATTCAATACTTGCCCTTTATAAGGAATTCCTTTAGGCAAAACAACATCGAAGGCCGAAATACGGTCGGTTACTACCATCGCTAAATAGGTATTATCGATATCATACACATCACGAACTTTTCCTTCATACAAACTTTTTTGTTTAGGAAAATTAAATTTTGTTTTTATAACAGCTTTCATATACTTCCTGTAATTAAATTTAACTACTAGTGATTAGAATTATCTATACATGCTTTGAAAAAGGTAAAGTTTACCTTACCATACTTTCGATGTTGCCAAAAATAGGGATGATTTTCGAAAGTATATTCTTGAGGATGTTCTAAAACAAAAAAACCATCTTTATTCAACAATTGCTTTTCGAAAATAAGACCGGGCAATTTAGGTAAATCTTCCAATTTATAAGGTGGATCGGCAAAAATAATATCAAATTTTTTATATGCACGTTTTATTAAATCAAAAACATCGGCTCGTACTACACGTAAATTGGTTATATCAAATTTTTGTGCTGAGTCCTTAATAAAATCCGTACATTTTGTATTTATTTCAATAGCCGTAACTTCTTTGGCTCCTCTGGATACAAATTCAAAAGCAATGGCACCTGTTCCGGAGAACAAATCCATCACTACAGCATCTTCATATGTAACAAGGTTATTAAGAATGTTGAATAAACCCTCTCTTGCCATATCAGTTGTTGGACGAGCTGGCAAATTATCAGGTGGATACAAGCGCCTACCTTTCAATGTTCCTGCAATAATACGCATCGTTAATCAAATAATAATGAATATTTGTACAAGGGAATTTTATACATTTCTACATTGGAATATTCTAATTTAGTTCCTGTATAAAGCACCACTTTTCTAAAAAATTGTTCTAAATATGCAAACATTGCCCGATCTACTTTACCTGCAATATGTACCTCTAATAGTTCTTCATTCACATGTAACTGTTTTATCAGATTCAATGCATAATAAACAATATCAGAATTATTTGAATACAAAAACGTGTTGCAAACTAACACGTTTTTATTATTGAATACGCAAACATCGAATTCTTTTTTACGAACATTTATATTTAAGATCGGTTTCATCCTGCTTTTTTCAAATAAAGATGTGCTCACAACCTTAGATTGTTGATTTCGAATGCGTATTCCGGGAATTGCTACTTTAAACGCCGAAATCAATATATCCGGAATTGCAAATACAGAATACGCTTTCAACTTATCCGAAAAATCATGGCATACGACATCTGTTACAGCTAAATCGCATACTAAATTGAAATATTCTCTTTCATTCGACTTCTCAAATAAGTGTTCCGGTATCCACGTGTATTTGTTGGTAGGGACAATAAGTTCTACCGCATCCATCAATACACAATCGACTTTCATATCCAAAAAAATCTGTTTTATTAGTGCAATCATTTGCGATAATGTATTTGGATATGTGCATACAATATCACCAAAAGATAATAACTGACGTTTCAAATTTATTATCGAAAAAGAAAATCCATTTGTCTCAAGACAAATGGATAATCTTTTTTGAGAATCAGCAACTTTTGCAATGTCTGCTGAGATATGCGTGTTTATAATATACGATGACATAATCAATATTATTCAAAATTACCATCTGTAATAGGACTATCGTAATCCCCTACTTTCCATCCCGGATACTTTCCAACTTGTTCCAATTCTGCAATTCGATTCATTACAGATTGTTCATCCATACCTGCTAATAATACTGAAAGCGGTACTTTCACTTCAAATACAGGTACTTGAAATCCACTTTTATCTACAAAACGAGCTCTTATCTCAAAAGTACCTCCATCTGTATAAGGAACATATTTTAATTTAGCCAATTGCTCATCTGTGAATACGATTTTTCCTTCTTCTCGCATTTTTTCCAATGGGTTCATATATACGGTATCACGACGAACAATCCCTTTTTTCAAGGCTTCTGCTTCAGTCATTTCATCAGGAACATTACCATATTTTTTAACTACAGCCATTTTACCTTCTTTTAATCCTAATACTAACGAGTCTATATCTCCACTGTAACGACCATAAGTCATTTTATATGCCTCTTCCAAATTTCTAATTTCTTTCAGTTTTACGATAACAGCATCTCTACGTTGATTGAACTCATTTTCGAAACGTACCGGTTTTAAAATACTATTATATAATAAGACTGCGAGCCCTACTATAACAAGCGCTAAAACAACTTGAATTATTCTTCTGGTTTTCATTTTTTAATATGTATTTTTCCTAGTTATTTATTGTTTTCTTTGAGAGTGCAAATATACATAGTTTTTTTCAATTCTAGAAATCATATTTCATTTTTTCATTTGAATTTTATTAAAGCTTATGATTTTCAAATAATAATACTTATTTACATTTCTATATATCACTTTTTCATCTAAATTTCGGGTTTTAGTTTCAGGAAATTCACTTCGTTCTACCGGAAGCCGAATTGTTTTTTTCAACATCTTTTCAAGATATTGCCTCATAAACTTTTATATTAAAAAAAAACGTATTTTTGCATGCTACTATACATGCATGCAAAACCTGTATATGCCATTAAAAAATATATCATTAAAATACTATAAAAACATATTACAGACATGAATTTTCTAGATTTACTTTTGGCAATCCCTATCGGATGGTTTGTATATAGAGGAATTAAACGAGGCCTGATTTTTGAATTGTTTTCGTTATTAGGACTTATCGTAGGTATTTATGCAGCTATTAAATTTTCTGCTTTTATTTCTGAAAAGATAGCTATTGAAGGAGAATACTCCATACTCATTACTTTTTTTATTACTTTTGTTGCGGTAGTACTTCTTTCTATGTTCTTAGGAAAATGCGTTGAAGGTTTTATCAAGGTCATGAAAATGGGTGTCTTAAACAATATTTTAGGCGGCACTTTGGGTTTATTAAAAGCAGTATGTATTATCAGCATCCTATTATATTATATCACATTAATCGATTCTAAACATGTGATTATCAGTAAAAGTGTGGAAGAAAAATCATTGTTTTATCAACCTATTGAAAAAGCAGGGAATTTACTTATTGGTAACATAAAAACATATGTTGCCATAGCGCAAGCAAAAAGAAATTCCTATAATAAAAGCCTGTAAATCAATTTATTTTATTCCATGTTTCGTATTCGAACATCAATAGAAGTGTTTGCCAACAATTGTTGTAACTTTTCTACAGGCGTATTATTAAAATGGTAGGGATACAAAATTTTCGGATTTACTATATTCGCTGCACTTACTACTTGGTCTATAGTCATCGTATATGGCTGGTTAACAGGAAGCATAGCAATATCAATATTTTTAATTTGTAGCATTTCCGATATATTTTCAGTATCTCCAGCAATATAGATGCGCATACCTCCTAAATTTAAAATATAACCGTTATCGCGGCCTTTGGGATGATATTGTAAATGTTCAGGAGTGGTATTATAAGCAGGAACAGCTTCTATGACAATATTTTTTTCCAATGTTATTGTATCGCCATTGTGCATGACAATACCTTTTCCCAATATGTCGCAACTTTTTTTATTTCCGAGTATTATGGTTCCTTGCTTTTCCAACATTTCTATCGCTTTAGCATCCAAATGGTCATAATGATCATGCGTAATCAAAATAACATCGGC
>CAYYUE010000184.1:0-4429 GCA_964474745.1 uncultured Bacteroidaceae bacterium
GAAACATTTCGAAACGCATATGCGAAACCAAAGAAGAGCGAAACCAAAGACACGAAATATTATATAGTCAAAAACCTTTACTGGAAGTGCAAAACTTAGAGGTTACCTATACAATAAAGAAAAATATTTTAGGAAAAATACGACAATCTCTTAAAGCTGTAAATCATGTAAGTTTCGACGTTTATAAAGGAGAAACACTGGGTTTAGTCGGGGAGTCGGGGTGCGGAAAAACAACCTTAGGGAGAAGTTTACTGAGATTGATCGATCCTTCGAAAGGTAATATTCGTTACAACGGTATACAATTGAATAAGCTTTCACCCGCAAAGATGAAAGCATTCCGTCCAAAATTGCAAATTATTTTCCAAGATCCGTATTCTTCATTAAATCCTCGTATCACTGCAGGAGATGCCATTATAGAACCGCTACAAGTATACGGTATCGGAGATTCATTTCGAGAACGCAAAGAACGCGTATTGGAACTTATGCAATGCGTGGGTTTAGAACCTTCTCATTTTTCTCGTTATCCTCACGAATTTTCAGGAGGGCAACGACAACGAATTTGCATTGCACGAGCATTGATTCTTCAACCCGAATTGGTCATATGCGATGAATCGGTTTCAGCATTAGATGTTTCGGTTCAAGCTCAAGTTTTAAACTTATTAAATGAATTAAAAAAGCAATTTAATTTCACTTACATTTTTATTTCTCACGATTTGTCAGTTGTAAAATTTTTATCGGATCGTATGTTGATTATGCAAAAAGGGCGCATTGTAGAAATGGGTGATGCGGACGAAATATATAAACACCCGAAACAAGAATATACTCAAAAGCTTATTGAAGCTATTCCCTCTATTTCAATGCCAATTTAAGAAATAATAAAACTATCTAGATTTTATTATTGGCTTTTTTTTCTGTGGCTTTACCGATTGCTTTTTTTCACTTATAATAGGAACTTGGCTCTCTGAAGGCAATATGGAATTCATTTCACTTACCGAGTTTTGAATTAATTTAGCGACACTTGGAGATGATAACACCTTGTTATCTATCAGATTGAATAAAGAATCTTGACAATTCCAGAAATGATAAAATGTTTCAGAAAGAGGCTGTACTCGAACCCGGGTCACTCCTATGCCTTGTGTAATACCTAATCTACTGGCTGCTGTTTTAGAAAGATCAAGTACATTACGCTTAGGACAACGATCATTTACCCTTACAATCACCCAATTATTGGTAGAAGTATCTGTTACTAACAATAATGTACCAAATTTATAATTACGATGTGCTGCCGTATATTTTTTTTGCGAAAATCGTTCACCGCTAGCCGTTTTTTTATTTTCAAATTTATTGTGATAATATGTAGCCTTGGAATAATGCATTTTCGAGGTATCGAATTGAGCAAACAAATTGCTAAATAACAATATCGAAAAAGCGCATAAAATCATTTTTTTATCTTTCATCGCAATGTATTTTTCATTTTGACATTCTAAAATGTATCAGTTCTGATGTTAATAACCAGCATAAAATCAGCAACACGAAGCTAGAATAATCAGCAAAAAATTCCAATAGATCATTAGAATATAAAAAAACTGAATACCAAATATATAAATAATTTCAATCCGGTTACCAATTTACGGCATCAGAATGAAACCAATTTTTCTGTATTCGCAATACTTGTTCTATTACATCTCGTACACATCCTTTTCCTCCGGGATGCATAGAGATATAATCGGAAATATCTTTAATTTCTTGTGCAGCATCCGAAGGGCATGTGGCCACCCCTACTTGTCGCATAATTTCATAATCGGGAATATCATCACCCATGTACAACACTTCTTCTGGTAACAATTTCTTTTCTTCCAGATAACTCTTAAATATCGAAATTTTATTACCTGCTCCCGTAAAAATATCTTTTACTCCGAGTGATTCCATTCGATTGTTAATACTCATAGATACCGCTCCTGAAATAACCGCAACTTGATACCCTTTTTTTACAGCATATTGAATAGCAAATCCATCTTTAATATTTCCTGTTCGAACAGTTTCTCTATCGGCAAACATCCATACAGAGCCATCTGTCATGACGCCATCAAAATCAAAAATAAAAGCTTTAATATTATGTAACTTATTTTTATAATTCATAACCCTTTTTTTAGATACAGATTACAAGTATTTATGAGGTCTTAAATAGTTTGTAACATAATCATAGACTCCTTGTTGCAAATTAAAAAAAGGTTTGTCATATCCTACATTACGAAGTTTGGATATATCGGCTTCGGTAAAATATTGATAGGTATCACGAATATCCAACGGTATATCAACAAATTCGATACGCCGGGGTTTTTCCATAGCATCGAAAGTTGCATTTGCCAAATCCAAGAAACTTTGGGCCTGCCCCGTACCTAGATTGTATAATCCACTCTGCGGTTGTTTTTCCATAAGAAAACACATCACGGAAATAACATCTTTTACATATACAAAATCGCGCAATTGCATTCCATCTTCAAAATCGGGACGATGGGAGCGAAACAATTCCATTTTTCCGGTTTCGTTTACTTTATTGAATGTATGAAATACCACAGAGGCCATTCGAGCTTTATGGAATTCATTCGGGCCATATACATTAAAAAATTTAAGCCCCGCCCAAAAAGGAGGTTGCTTTTCTTGTTTCAACGCCCATTTATCAAATTCATTTTTAGAGCATCCGTATGGATTCAAGGGTTTTAATTGTTCTATAATTTCGTGAGAATCATTATAACCCAATTCTCCGGCTCCATAGGTTGCAGCAGAGGATGCATATATCATCGGAATACCGTATTGGGTACATCGCTCCCACATTTGTTGTGTATATTTCAAATTCAACCTGTCAAAGATATTCCAGTCAAATTCAGTTGTATCGGTACGTGCACCTATATGGAAAACAAAATTCACCTGTTCTGCATGTTTATCAAACCACTTAAAAAAACAATCTCTATCAATTTTTTCAATGTATTTCTTTGAATTCCACGTATTTATTTTCTGTTCTTTTGTAAAATCATCTACTATTACAATATCATGAATACCTTGTTGATTTAAAATTCCTACGAGGCCGCTTGCAATAAAACCGGCCGCACCTGTTATTACTATCATTTAGAGATATATTTATCCGTTTTATCTTATACTAAACTATTTATTTTGACATTCATAGGCATACTCAAGCATTTGTTCATAAACCTCACGCCATCCTTTCCATCCAAAATGCTCGCTCAAACTATTGTTATGCCAGATACTATAAAACGTGCCTTCCACTGATTTTATTTCATCAATCATTTTTTTCAACTCTGAGATTGCCTCCTTTGGTGTCATGCCTTTATAGCGCTGCAATGTAGCATCCATCACAACAAAAGGGTAAATTTCAAGTGCAGTTTCACAATCGTTTTCTAAATCATAAAAATGGAACGGTGTACAAATTCCTGCTCGAAAGCCATATTCAGAAACATACCCCATGGAATAATCATAGTCAATTTCATTTTCAATCAAATTTTGATACGTAGCAGGTAATCGAAATCGGAGAAAATGAAACCGACTTCGATTAATAGGTTTGTGCATTACTTGTGAAATTCGTTGAATTTCATCATGCAACAATTCAGGTTTATCAAAAGATGCGTATGAGGGATGAATTCCTATTTTCCCACAATCTCCTAATGTCTTTAATAATTGCTGAAAAGCCAAATTGTTGTATGAAATATTTTTATCATAGGTAGCATAATCGGCAAAAAGAACGAAAAATAATAATTTACTATGGTATTTTTTAGAAGTATCTATAATATATTGATAAGTATCAAAAGGATCGGGTTCCTTTCCCAATAATACCTGTGTTCGCATTTTTAATCCTTCAAAATCATGCTTTGCCAAATCTCGAAAATATCCACCCAAACTTCTAAAAAAACCTTTGTGTTTATAAGAAAATGCGGCATCAATATCAATTGTAGAGCTAAACTGAAAGTGTTTTTGCGGTATTTGCAAAAAATTATACCGCTCCTGAATCTTCCGTTCCAAAATTTTAGCCCATTTATTGACTATCGGAATTTGCAAAAAGTGATGTTGATATGCAATACTATCAGTAACTTCAAATCGGTTATGCACATCTTCATGATGTGGTAAATACTCTTCGTAGCGAGATGCGAGATAAAAAGACGCTGCAAAAACATCGAAAGGGAATGCTAATTCTTTACCATAAACAGGAAAAAAAGCAGGCATATCTTCATAGGAAAGCATACGTATTTCTAGACTTTCTATTGTTGTTTGAAACAACAAATTATCGGCTTTTATAAACAATCCATCACCCATATTAGAATGGGCATAACAAAGTTTTGCTCCTTCGTACGAACAATAATATTTTTTATCCAAAGTAATTTTGAACGGAATATGAAGTATACTTTTAAAAATTAAA
>CAYYUE010000185.1:0-3643 GCA_964474745.1 uncultured Bacteroidaceae bacterium
TTTTGTCAACTCTTCGGTTATACATGTATTAACTATATGTTTATAACGGTCCATCAGTTCAAAAAAACCGTCAATACTACGCATAAATTCTCCTATTAAATATCCTTTCAACATATTCAACTCAGTTTCAGATACCGGTTCTATCTGCAACAATTCTAATTCCCTATATATCTCTTGTAAGGCTTGTTTCGTGACTTCGGATCGAACTTCAGCTGTAATGGAAAAAACAATCATGTTTCTAATAATCTGGGTCATTGAATAAATACCATAGCAATACCCCTTATCTTCACGTAAATTACTCATCAATCTGGACCCGAAATATCCTCCTAATAAAGCATTTACAATCATCAATTCTGCATACTCATATGATTTCCAGTCAATATCAATCACTTTCCCTATTCGTATCGAGGACTGTATAGCATCTGACTTCTGGACAAATTTATGCTTCGGTGCACGAAATACAGGTTTCGGAGAATATTTATTGAACGAAATTGTTGCTTTATTTTGCCCGAAGTATTTGTTAATCGTATCCAATATCTCATCATCTACATTTCCACAAATAAAAATAGTACAATTCTCCAATCGATAATATTTTTCAAGAAATGTTTGGACATCATTCAATGTCAAATTGTCAAAATCCTTTATAGAGGCAAATGCCGCATACTCATGCGTTTTACCGAAAATTGACTGCAAAAATAACTTGCGAGCTAAATAATTTGTTTTCTGGATATCATTTAAAAACTGCTGCTTCAATTTCTGTAAAGCGATGCGAAACTCTTGCTCTGAAAAAGATGGCAGCGTAATTAATTCGTGGAGTAAAGGAAGTACTTCCTTTACATATTTTTTTAACATAATAACAGAAAATGTCGACGTAGTTGTATCTAGGTATTTTTCAATAAAGATACCTCTATAATCTAAAAAATTGGCAATTTCCTTCGCTGTATGCTTTGTTGTTCCTTCTGTTAACAGACGATTTGCAATATTTGCACTTAATTTTTTACTTTGATACGCAAACCCTGCTTCAAAAACAAAATCTATTTTTACCAGATCCGATGTATCGGAAGCAAATGCAGCAACATTTTTACCATTTCTTAATCTATAAAAATGAGGTTGTAATTTTTCCATATCCATACCAGATGTATCAAGTTGCATGGATACAGGATCCTTCATTCTATTAATCATATGTATCTCTGTTTTAAAAAGTAAGAGTCAATTTCACATTAAGTTGTCGCATCGTTAAATAATTAGGAACTGCATAATAACGATTATCATAATCAGAAACCCAAATATAAGATGCTACATTCTTATAATTAAATAGATTGAAAACTTCAATATTCAACCAAATGTCTTTCAAATATTTAAATATATGTTTTTGACCCCAGTTTCCTATTTTTTTCAATTGAAAAGAACTAGTCCAATCCACGCGTAAATAGGGTGGTAATCGGTGTACATTCGAAAAATCTGTTTGTCCCGGTTTTGTAAACGGCAATCCACTTCCAGCCATAAAACTTAAACTCATTCTCATCCATGGTAAACTAGGTATATAATCTTGAAAGAAAATTTTAAACATCAACCGCTGATCCGTCGGCCTAGCTAGCCAACCATAAGCATCACCCTCAATATCTTCTTGTGTTTGCATGATTGAAAGACTCATCCATGATTCCGCATCTTTTATAAATTCACCATTGAGGCGTATACTGATACCTGTTGCGTATCCGACAGCATTATTTTCAGCACTATACCGAATCCTCATATTATCCACTTCATATGGAATTAAGTCCGTAATATACTTATAATATACATCCGCAGTAAGCTTAAACCGAGTTTCCCATAATGAAAAATTCCAATCAAAAGTACCTGTTATTTGATACGATTTTTGTGATTTTATATCATGATTAATAGCACCCTCTTTTGTCCGATATTCTCGATAAAAAGGAGGTTGAGTATAAACTCCTCCTGCCAAACGAAACAACATATCTCGTTGCCAATTCGGTTTGTAATTCACACTCAATCGAGGACTTATTGTAAGTTCATTATTAAAGCTCCAATATTGACCTCGAATACCAAATAATAATGATATTAAACTTTTTTCTGTATAGAAATCCCAATTTCTTTGTACATAAGCACTTAATCGATTCGAAGAAATTGAATTTTCAGATCGTACATAATTTTGCAAAATCGGAGCAAGAGGTATATTTGTAGAATCTCCGGGAATCTGGATATCTCCATTAGGAATAGAGTAATCAGCTGAATCAACCATTTTCCATTCTTTCAATTTATCATAAATATACTCATGTTGATATTTTATTCCCCAGTTCCAATTTCCCAAACTTGTAAAATAAGTCCCCTTTATCTCTGTACTGAATACTTTCGGATTCAAATAATTTCGAGCATGTTCCAAATAAGTACCTATTCCTCTATCAAATTTTTCTACATCACCCACATTTTCACCCACACTTAATTCATATAACCAATATTGTGCCTGAATATCATATACTTCACTTTCCATTGTTGTAAATGCCGATGTAATCCACTTCCATTGGATAGATTCAGAAGGTCTATAATTAAATGTGAGGCTTCCCAATAATGTTTCATATTTATCAATCTCCTGACCATCAAAATAAATTTTCAATTGCATCGGTTCAAAAAAGTTGCCAAAATTGGTAGTTTGAGTTTGAGGAATCAGTCCATATTTGTTCCGAGAATAAATTCCTAAAAAAGAAACATCCAATTGTTGATTTATACGATAAGTAAGTACTGTTTGCAAATCAGTATAAGAAGTCGAATAATTTCCTTCCGTATCCAACGATTTTAACAAATATTGATTGGAATGTTGACGAAAACCGATGCTATAGGTAAATTTACTTTTTATTACACCTTCCAGATATACGGAAGCACCTAACAAACTCCCTGAAACTTTTCCTCCAATTTTTTTCGGCCGTTTGTAGCTGATATCTAGTACTGACGACATTTTATCTCCATAACGAGCCTCAAAACCACCTGGTGAAAACATAATATTTTCCACCATATCGGGATTTATAATACTTAACCCTTCCTGCTGCCCTGATCGTACTAAAAAAGGACGATATATTTCAACCTCATTAATATAGACTAAATTTTCATCAAAGCTACCTCCTCGAACAGAATATTGGGAGCTCATTTCATTATTCGAACTTACATCAGGTAATGTTTTTATAAGAGTTTCAACTCCAGAACCTGCACCTGCTATATTTTCTATTTTTTCAATTTTGATACTGGTAAATGTAGATTTACGAACTTTTTCATCTCGAATTTCAATACCTTTCAATTCTGTTGCTTTCCGTTTTAACGTACAATTTAATTCCTTTTTTTCGTTGGGCGTTACTTTTATAGAAAATTGAATGGATTCATAACCTGTAAAAGAAAAAAGGACAGTAAATTCTTGATCCTCAGGAATAGTAAACTGATATTTTCCTTTTGCATCAGTTATACTTCCAATGGGAGTTTCAGTTCCAATCAAACGAACCGAAACAAATTCCATGGCATCCCCTTCGTCTGAAATTACTTTTCCATGTAATACAGCTTGTTGTGCAGTTACATTTGAAACAATTACACTTAAAAATAATATTAAGATATATGTATATATAGTATTTTTTTTCTTCAC
>CAYYUE010000185.1:3653-4421 GCA_964474745.1 uncultured Bacteroidaceae bacterium
CATGGAATGATAAGATTTGAAACAAGAAAAATGAATAAAAGTTGTTTGTCTTGTTATTATAAATGTTATCATTCCATGCATATGTATTATGTAATATTCTAACATTAAACTAAAAAAATAAGTATTTTTTGAACCTTTTCAATTGAACACTGTTTATAATAGCGAATATAATAAAAGAACCATGAAGAAACTTATATGTATAATTAGTATTTTTTGTATAATCGCATTAACTAATACAAGTTGCGATGACAAAGGATATACTCCTGGTTCTAGTATTGTAAACACATTCTACAATTATTATCCTAATGCGTATGATGTAGAATGGTTTTATGTAAATGGATTTCAAGTGGCAGATTTTGAAATAAACAATCAAGACAAGCAAGCATGGTTTTCATATGACGGAACTTGGTTGTACACAAAAACAGAAATAAATTATTCTCTACTGCCGGCTGCTGTACAAATAAGTTTTATGAAATCATATGGAGATTGGACTATCGATGATGTGATAGAAATTGAAACAGCTTCCAATGAAACCTATTATAATATCAACATAGAAAATAGTACTACAGATTTAGCCTTACTATATGATAGCGAAGGATATCTAATCCAAAGTTATGTCGACGTTCTTCCTTATACATGGTGGAATTACGTAAATTAGAAATTTATCCCCAACATCCAATATCTATCAGAAAAGGGTGCTCTCCCAAAGCATCCTTTCTTCTTTTTATTTAACACAAGTGCAATATAGATCATTTAATACAAATACCC
>CAYYUE010000186.1:0-4414 GCA_964474745.1 uncultured Bacteroidaceae bacterium
CTATTTTTTCTGCAAGTTCATCAAGAGTTTGTGGTTTTCTATCTAAAACAGAAAAGAAAATTGCCCCACTTTCTGATAGAATCTTGTCACCGATATGATTTTTGTCATCATCAGTTCTTTTATATCCGAAATTCCTATTGTCCGTTATATAACCAAAGTAATTATAGTTCCTGAATATAATATTAGATTTTTGCTTTAAAAACATAAAATATATTTTAAAAAAATCAGGCGATGTATATTATATCATCGCCTGATCAAGTTGTTAATTAACGTCCACCTGGTTTTGGTGGATTGCAAGGTCTTCCACTCGGCTTACTATTTGGACGACATTCTGCCATCTGTACAGTACTTTGTGCCAAGATTTCAGGTTTTTTGTAACTCATAAATTTAGGTTTTATAAAATTATTATGAATGCTAATGCTATTCAGCACAATACAAAGATACTAATAATTTCACAATTCCTGATTCGAAATACAAAATTTTTCGCTTAATTCTGAATAAATGGGATAACTCCGTTATTCCACTAGTTCCTATAAAGCTCACAAAATTAATATAAAACATCTTTATTGGTCACAAAATTTTCACCGTTCAAGCGCGGAGTACGATTTTCCAAAACTTGTCAAAAGGTATTTGAAAGTTCATCCAAAACCTCAAAGAATAAACTAATTTGGATTAACTTATTATCTAAATTATATCCATTATTCAATCGTTTTACTGGTTTTGAATCCTGAAATTGAAGCTACCGTTTGGGTAAAACAGGTGGAGGTTGTATTTATATAAATTCCACATGCACCTCTTTCAGGAACTTATCCTCTAATAATGAAAGTATCCGTTTAATTACATTTCGTCGAATTTCCAGCTCTACAGGTAATGAAGGATCCTGATGTGCTTCATTGATCTTAGTCCCTACCAAAAAGTAGATACAGTCACTTTGCATTAACATACGAAAGATATCATGAGCAGGAGTGTTTCCCTGTACATCGGAAACACTTCCGGTTTCCAGCAATTCACTTAATCGGCCTAAAGTTAAAATACCTTCGGTAATTAAATCAATTCCCTTCATAAAGGATGCGGGGGGAATATCGGGCGAAATGTTGGTTAGCGAAACTTCTATTTTTTCACCGAGTTGTTTGGAAATAATTTTCGAAGTAGTGCCTCCACATACAATTTTTTTCCCTTCGAAACTCCGCACCACTTCTCCTAAATACACATCTTTACTTTCATCAAACGGAGGTCCAGAACAAAGTAACAATCGACGAGGGCTTCGCACATATAAAACTCCGCAGGTAATATCATCTTTCGATTTATATCCATCATTATATTCAGCTCGAGTAACTACGGTATGTGCTAATTCTTGTGCCGAAATAGTGGGATTTCGAGCGATTAAATTTTCCACAAACTCAGTTACACCATCGTTTCCCCATCCAAAAGGCATGTTGGCAAAACAAATACCCATTCCAGATTGTATTACACCATCAGAAAACAAAATCAACCGATCTTCAGGTTGCAACTCAATATGCGACAAATATACATTTCCTACAGGTGGATGTCCTTCATCCGTAATAGAATAATCAATGGGAAGTAGTTCCTTTTGAATAGCTATTGATTTTCCTTCACGAATAAACAAAAATGGGGGATTGTCATATTCTACAATTTTACCTTCGCCCGCCAATGCATCTACATCTACAATTGTAAAAGTTGAATAACTGATATTACGAGTAGAATCAACAGGTAGTGTATTTTTTATGATATTAGCAGTTCGAACAATGGGTTCATTATGCAAACAAAAATTAAGAGCCATCGAAGCTGTCATGGTAGATAACACGTTGGCTCGCACACCACTTCCCAAACCATCGGAAAGCACACAAATCAAACGGTTCTCATCTTGGATTTTTTTAGATAAAAAGGTGTCGCCACAACAAAATTTTTTGTCTTTATTTACATTGTAAACGCCTATTTCAAAAAAATACTTCAAACGTTCAAAAGTTTCTGTCATAATGATTATTTTTTTGCCTCATCATGAGATTCTACAATCGAATTCAACATCGTTTCGGTAAATGAAGCATTTTCGCCCAACAAAAACGCAATTTGCTGTACCACTTTCAAATTTTGAACAATAACTTCTCGGGTACGATTGATGACAATATCCTTTCGCACTTCAGGTTCATGCATATTTTGTACAATTCCACATACTGCTTTTCCTGTTTGAATAGTCATAACAGATACATTCAAATAATGGTCATTATATCGAATATCTTGCTCCAGTTCATCACTACCGTTTCTCAATACTTTCTCGAAAAGAGAGTAAAAAGGTATCAGCTTTCGGGCATCAGCACCCGCCAAATTAGGAACGCTTTCGTGTAAAAATAAAGCTTCATCGCCAAGCATCTGAATAAATTTTTCATTCGAATCCACAATTTGCATGGATTCATTTATGATAACAACGCCATAAGGAATTTTCCGTAACAAAATATTACTTTTGTTAAAGGCCACAGAACGCATAAATGAGATGCACATGGAAGATTCTGTTCTTCCATCAATAAGTGCCTTCGCAAATTCGCGGCAATTATCATAACCGCATCCGGAACAATTCAATTCGTCTTGCTTAGAAAATTTATTCACTGAATGTAAAGCCTCTGTAATACGTGCTTCAGAATATTCTATGGGAGTTGCAATTTTTATTTTTTCAAACGAATGCGAAACATTTATATTCTCAAACAATGGCAATGAGGTTGCATGTAGTCCGGGATCGTCCTTCTTTTGTGTTGAGGAAAGCACTTGTATGCGTTTTGTAGCTACCGATTTATTTTCCAAAACTCCGGGACCTTTTATACACCCACCTTCACAAAACATCAATTCCAGAAACAGTTTACTATTATATCCGAAAGTATCGTAGTCGTTTATTATTTCACGAATGTCTTTTATCCCGGAAAATGTCATATAAGTTGTATCTAACGATCCTAAATTACGCATCATGTTCGCTAACATGCCTCCATCTATGGGGAATAAACGACCTTTGTTAGCCGGTTGCGGAATAAATACATCCGATTCTTTAGGCATTGTAAATTCAAAATCTACTCCATACCAATCCATCATTTGTACAAATTCTCTAAAAGTAAGAGCGAAATCGATGACCTCGTTTTCCATATCAGACTCTTTCTTTTTGGCTATACATGGACCTACAAATACTACTTTACAATCGGGATACTGTTTCTTCAACATTTTCCCATGTGCTAACATAGGGGTATCGATGGGTGCTAGCAAATGAACTTTCTCCGGGTAATATTTACATATAAACTGAACAGCAGCTGTACAACATGACGATATATATACCCCATTAGGTTGCTCATCGAGCCAACGTTTAGTGGCTTCGGATATTTTTTCAGCCCCCAATGCAGTTTCGGAAACACCATAAAACCCCATTTCTTTAGCGACAGAAACAATCTGTTCTTCAGTTGCATGAGGAAACTCAGATATAAAACTCGGAGCTAACGAAATAACGAGTTTTTCTTTGTTTTGTAATGCCGATATTACTTTTTGAGTATCGTCACGAACCTTTTTGGCTTTTGCCGGACATATAGTAGTACAGTGCCCACAATACGTACAGTATTCATAACGTATGGAAGCACTGGCACCTTCTATTTTAATGGATTTTACAGGACATTCTTTTATGCATTTGTAACAGTCTTGACAATTATTCTTCTCGGTATACAGTGGTTCTTCTTTATTCGACATGGCTTTTCTCATATATGATCATGATTTTGTAAAAATACGGTTATACTCACCCCTGCTGCTTCCTGATCTGTATTTTTAGGTATTACATCGTTGAAAAATTTTCGTGCAAAATCTTTTTCAATTTTATTGCATCTATTTCATAGTATTCGATATCTCCTATTTGTATGACAGGGCCTTTACTACAATTTCCGGAGCATAGCTGACCTTTAAACGTCATTTTTTCCGTCAGATTATGTTCTTCTAAATACTTTTTAATGATATCTACATAGCTTTTATTACCCCTTGCAAAACAGGAACTACCCATACAAATAATAATCTCTTTCTTATTTTCCATCGTTAATTGCTTTAAAATATTTACATACAATATTTTACACAATGTATTTTACAACATTATTCATACAAATATACGATTTTTTAGGATTATGTAATGCCCTCTGGGTAAAATAGGCTATGTATAAAAAGAAATTGAAAAACAACATTCACAAAATCATTGAATAATAATAGTACAAAATAACATCAACAATTTACCTCAAAACGTTTGCGTGGATGTTTATCAAAAGATATGTCATATTCTGATTCCTACAAATACATAAAATTACGTCAACCAATGCCTATTTAATCGTTAGTTTTTTTCCTTAAATAATGCCCATGATTGACTCCTGAAAAATGCTCAATTAAT
>CAYYUE010000187.1:0-4332 GCA_964474745.1 uncultured Bacteroidaceae bacterium
TAAAAAAGTTAATAATATTATAATACTCACAAAATAATAAAAAATATTATTTGTCAAATATGAAATAATTCCTGTTTTATATTTAAAAACATTCCCCAACAATTGAATTACGCCTTGTTTTAGCAAAATAAATATAGTAGTAATTAATAATACAATTCCGTAATTATGAATATTTAACGTATTGAATAACGGAATCCTGAAATAAGCCAACAGTTCGTATGCATATAACGACACTAATAATATAAAAGAAGTCATTATTGGTATTACAATGCGTTCTTGCAATAAATTACCATCATGGAAAAGCAAATTTAAATTTCGATTACCAAAACAGGCTAAAAGGGCCTGTCTCAATCGATAACGACGTGTATTAAATATCCAACTTATAAGTAAAACAACTATCAACAACAACATAAAAATCCATGTTGGTTGAGTAGATACAATTCTCATCTGTTCTTGATATGAATGCCTTTGGCATTCATGCCCTGTAAATAAACTTTTTTTAGGAAACGGCTCTTTACTTACCGATGCCATTATAGAATCTATCGAAAGAATAAAACCATCCGATGGTATCGTATCAGAAGAGAATGTATATGGTATATCGGATAGGCTATCGGCTTCCATCCTTGGACCCCAGTTGGATATGGCGGTATTTGCTTTTATTTGTTTCTGTTCATTTTCCAAGATTTTCATAGCAGACATTTTTGCTTTCGTTTCTTGTTTTTCAGAAACTTGCGTTTTTTTTTCTCCTATTTCTTTTACAGAATTTTTTATATCTTGAGCGTTTTTTTCATTCTGTACATTTATTAAAACGGATTTTACATCCGTTTTATTTGTATCCATTATATTTTGTCGGTCCATTTGTATAAAAACACTCATATTCCTATTTCACAATAAGTAATTTTTCAATAGCAATTCCAATCCCATTTTTCAATACAACTTTATATATACCCGATTGTAGTTTATCTGTTCGGTAATGTATTAACGACTGATTATTGGATGTAATATAATCGATTAATTCTCCTTTTATTGTATAGATAGATATTGATACATTTTGTTCTATTCCGAATTCAAAAATCACATACTCTTTTGCAGGATTCGGATATATACGATAAAAAAACATGGGCATTTTATCTGGAATATCTAACGTGTCATTTCTTACAATATTTCTATCAAATTGTGACATTGGTAACCGAATATCATCTATCCATGCACAATCATCTCCCTTATCCGTTTCATCATCCTTTTCATACTTCCATACAAATGTATGTTTTCCTCTATTTACGTGAAAATAAAAATATTGCCATCCAGATATACCTGACCATGTATGTTTCTTTTCATTATCAATATAAAATGACAGAACATCATAATTTGCTTCTGAGGATGTTTTCACCCAAAATCCGATGGTATCATCAGCAACCACATCTAATGAAAGTTTTAATATCGAATATTGACGACCTCGAATCGATGCGGAACGAGCACTATATTTGCCTTTATAGCACTTAGATACATCTGTTTCTATATACCATGGATAAACAGCTGTTGTATCCCAATCAAATACTGAAAAATTTCCTGTTTCAAAATTCTCAATGGCTTTTTCCAGTGTAAAATACACTTCATTTTCAGTTATTACATCTCGTTCCTTTACCGTTATTCCAAATCGTAATGCAGAATCTGTTTGTGAGGCGATTTGTATCATAAAATGAGCAAATCCAGTATCACCCATAGCTAAAGGAGCTACGTAATATAATGAATCAGAATGTAATATAGCTGAGTAGAAATTTGGTTTCAATTTCACTTGTATGGAATCAGACATAGCATTCCCTTTATTCATTATCGGAATTTGTACATGGTAAACAGAATCGTTTTGTAAATAATTTGTTTCCAAATTGTTATGAAAAAACATAATAGGCAATATCTGCAGTTCAGATGCTACTACAGAATTTTGTATAGGTCTTGTAAACATCTTTTTTCCATCTTTTTCCACATTCGCCCATACAGTTACCACATCATTATTTTTTACATTGTTCAACACGTGAAAGCGTCCTAACTCTCCTACATAAATTCTTTCGGGTAATAACGTATCCAACACTAAAGGTTGTGAAAGTATTACATTTTTACCCTCTGTACTATGCATTTTAAATACAGAATTTATGGCCGTCGTATTTCCTACATTAACTAACGTCCCTGACAAAATAACCATTTGATTTGGAGTCAAAACTGTTAGATTGTTCCCTAGTGTATCTGTTAGTTGAAAATCGACTAAAACCACTTTTGCAGTATCACTTGAATATGTATAGATTGTATCAAATATAGGTTTATGATACTGAGCTGTTGCTGTAACCATAAGATATGGACTCGTGATAGGGTGTTGCAAACAAATATTCCCTACTCCTTGAGTATTCAACATTGTTGTTCCCAATAAAACACTGTCTTGATGCAAAGCAATCCATGTCAACGGAGTTCCGCTGCATGTTACAAAAATACTTCCTCGTTCCAAACTATCAGGCAAATATAATGATAACGTATCCGGAATTCCGACAAATGGCATTAGAGAAGGATCACCTAGTAAATTATATGTTTCCCAGTAATAATTTTCATATGGAGAACCCGACTGAGCAACCGCCAAATTTCCTGCTTGCAATAACTGTCCTTGTGTTATAGCATAATCGGAAATATCTTCTCCATGTGTATGAAAAAATCGATCAAAAGCTCCCAAGGAAGTGCTCTGATAATTGGGTTTTTGCGAAAATGGGTATTTAGCTCCCACGCTCCAATAATAATCTTCATTCCACAATGTCTCATTAGAAGCACCTATTACTCCAATAGCTCCTGCACCTTTTTTGCGGAGCAATGTTTCTCCAAAACACTCCCCTACGGAATAATCATTCGATTTACAGCAATTATTTACTACGAATGCATATTTCCCCGTAGTAGAAAACGTATCTATATGTACTTTTTTAATGTTGGGATATGACCATCCTCCTGAAGTACAATGAGCAGAATATGTAACAAATCCGGCTCCTTGCGAAAGTTTAGCGAGAATACTTTCCTGCTGCATATTCGAACTTGGATTATAATAACATGCCGTATCCATATTAAAATGAGGAACTATATAATTATTTTTCAAGTAATTGACCTGCCCATTCGTTACGGTAACAGCAGGCTCTCGAGTTTCTTTTCCCGCTACTAAGACAGCTTTATTTAAATATGAATCATCTACTAGCTGATAGGATTCATACTGTATCGTTTTTTCGATAACGGTTTTTAGTTGTTCTACGTTAGATACCGAAAATCGGCCATACAAAAGCTCAGGATATATATCGCCCGTATATTCAGCATAATATAAGTCCGTTGCATGGGAACTCCCCTCCGGAAGTTTATACTTTCCTATAAAAGACTGTATTTGATCCACATCTCCCACAATCAATAAATAAGTGGGTGCGGGATCTAATGGACTTGCACTGTAGTATATCGCAGACAATTGAGCTCGAATAGAATCTCTATTTGCATTATTATCAGGATAAAGTTCTATTACGGTAAAACCTCGTTGTTTTTTCCATGTTATAAAGGGTTGTAATGCTTCTCGAAATGAATCGCGAGCAACTACAACATATTTAACTGGCACATCTGTCGAAGGTATGAATATATTTTGATAAGCTTTACTGTTCACTATATTTTTTTGAAATGAAGTATAAAAGGGAGATTGTAATCGTTCCATTTTGGCTAACGTTTGGCTAACATCTGCCTGATCGAAAGTGATTGACGCTGATATTCGATAATGTATTTTTATAGTATTTTTTATCGGATTGTATTCAAATGGAGAAATTACAAGCCTTGCCAATCGCATGCCTCTCATGACTCCTATCTCTGTAAGGGTTATCAGCTCATTCTTGTAAAAAGTATCTGTATTATATATTTTTTCATTTCTTGTCCAACGATGCGTAACGGACGATTTAGATTGCGAAGGCTGTACAGGATATAACGAAAATGTAATATTTCTGTCGGTTAATGGGTAAAGTAGCGTTTCATCCTTCGTGATTGAAATTTGAGGTTTTGCTCCATCTGGAATTACAATAATTTTCTGTATAACAGGCAATTCAGGTGTTCCTTCTTCTGACAAAATACTATATGAATCATCCATTAGGATTCGAAAATATCCGGATAACGTATCAATTTCAAAGTCTCTAATCTCATTTTCAAACGAAAGTATATCCAAATCGCTTCGCAAAATCTTAAAACTTAGTTTCTCCGATTGCGCAATAAGAACACTAAATATATTGAGCTGCAAAATGAAAAAAAGAAATATATATTTACCGTATTTATACATGAATT
>CAYYUE010000188.1:0-4307 GCA_964474745.1 uncultured Bacteroidaceae bacterium
CATTTCTCCTGGTTTTGCTGTAAAAGATATATTAGATAAAACATCTTCTTCTGCATCAGCATATCTGAAAGAAACATTTTTAAATTCGATTTCTCCCTTTATATTAGGGAATTTGGGTTGTACTGAGTCAATTATTTGGGGTTTTATTTGTAATACTTCTGCTACTCTTTTCCCAGAAACTACTGCTCTTGGTATCATAATGAACATCATAGATATAAATAAAAATGATACCTGCTGTAAACCAACGTATAAAATTGGCTCCCCAATGAATTGCTTTTTTACTACCTACGTACCCTCCTAATATGTTCCCAATAGCATATATCGCAGCAACCGGCCAGTTTACTTGTCCATGTAACGCAAAAATGAGTAACGCTAGCGGAGTATATAATAGCGTGGTAAACTGTTTGATGGCGTTTGCATGAAGCAAATCTGTTTTTAGCATAAAAACAGATCCGAAAATGACCAATAAGCCTACGCCTACATGTGTAAAGCCGCCGTAAAATCCGATTACCATAAAAACCAATGTTTTCCAAAAAGGCATTGGTTTGTTAGAACTAAGATCCGGTTGAGTAATAAAACGCTTGGCATCGAAAACCAACAAAACCAGCATTACGATAAGAAAGCATGCTAAAATAATCTCGAAAAGATAGGGCTTCATAATAGAGGCAATTTGTGATCCGCCAATGGATCCTATTGCAATAGGGATACCTGCTTGCCATGCATGCCGCTTATTCAGATAACCTTCTTTATTAAATATGAATGAGGAGGTTGCAAATTGCAATGTTACACCCAATCTACTTGTTCCATTGGCTACATTTACAGGCATTCCCATTGCCATAAAAAGTGCATATGAGATGGCTGTGGCGCAGCCTGCAATAGTATTTACAAAACCTACAAAAAAGCCTACTCCAATTAAAATACAAATGATAGGTGCTGAAAAAATACTGCTATTTTGCAGAAAATCAAATACAGATTCCATTTTTTAATTTCGTTATAAATGCAGCAAAGGTACTCATAAATGAAACGTAGATAATAGAAAATTTGTTATTGTTGAATTCCTTAAAAAAGATGTATTTTTGCAGTTTTAAAAACAAATTTATTTTTTATAAAACGATAAAATGAGATGGTGCAACAATCCCGGTCGGCAATAGAACTTCTTTCGCCGGCTAAAAATTTGTTATTCGGACAGGAAGCTATAAACCATGGTGCAGACGCTCTTTATATAGGAGCTTCCCAATTTGGAGCTCGTAATGCCGCAGGTAATTCAATTGGGGATATTGAAAAATTGACACGGTATGCACATATGTATGGGGCGAAAGTGTATGCGACGGTTAATACTTCTTTGTTCGACGGCGAATTAGAAAAAGCAAATCAATTAATATGTCAGTTATATAACATAGGAGTAGATGCGGTTATTATTCAGGATTTAGGATTGTTGGAAACGAATTTGCCGCCTATTGCTTTGCATGCCAGTACACAAATAAATGCCATACAATTGGAACGAATTCTTTTTTTGGAGAAAGTGGGTTTTCAACGAATTGTTTTAGGAAGGGAGCTTTCTTTGCAACAAATTCAAACGATTCGGAATCACACGTCTTTAGAATTGGAAACATTTATTCAAGGCGCTTTATGTGTATGTTATAGCGGACAGTGTTATTTGAGCCAATCGCTCAATGGGCATAGTGGAAATAGAGGAAATTGTTCCCAACCGTGTAGATCTACATATGATTTATATAATGGATTCGGAATTTTATTGAAACGAAAATCTCATTTACTTTCATTAAAAGATTTTAACGCTTCTCAGCATATTGAAAAATTGCTTGAAATGGGTATTTCTTCGTTTAAAATAGAAGGTAGGTTAAAAGATTTGGCTTATGTAAAAAATGTAACAGCTTACTATCGTAATTTATTGGATGCTGTATTGGAGGGAAAGCCATATATTCGAAAAACCTCTTCGGGAAGGGTGACTTTATTTTTTCTTCCAGATTTGGAACGTACCTTTAATAGAGGTTTTACAGATTATTTTTTGGAGCAACGAAAATCGATGGCATCGTTAACTACTCAAAAATCGATAGGGAAAAGAGTAGGAAATGTAATTCATGCAAACAAAACAATGCTTATATTGTCTGATAATGTAGAATTTATGCCAGGTGATGGCATTTGTTATTACAATAAATATGGACTCTTGGAAGGTTGTTTGGTGAATAGGGTAGAGGAGGGCCGAATATGGGTAAATAAAGAATTGGATATACAAAAAGGGACAATTGTCTTTCGGAATAATGATTTTGCATTTGAAAAATTGCTTCAAAACAAATCGGCAGAGCGTAAAATAGAACTTTCGTTTTTGTTTTCCGATACGGAGAACGGTTTTTTTCTAGAGGCGATAGATGAAGAACAAAACAAAGTTATCGAACAATGTTCGTGTATTAAAGAACCTGCATTGGACGTTGAGAAAGCTCAAGAGCGGGTAAAAAAACAATTGTCAAAATTAGGCGAAACCCCTTTTTGTGCAACCCGTATAGATGTGAAATGGTCGCAGCCGTATTTTATTTCAGCTTCAGTACTGAATGAACTTCGTCGAAATATAGTCGCAAAATTGATAGAAATAAGGATACAAGCTTATATACCCAAGCCTGTTGTTTTTGCGAAAAATGAAATTTCATATTTTGAGACAGCAATAAATTATAAGGGAAATATATTGAACACATACGCAGCTCGATTTTATAAACGTCATCAGGTAAAAGAAATTGAATATGGATTGGAACATACCAAAGATTATAAAGAAAAAGCATTAATGACCACCAAGTATTGCATACGGAACGAATTGAACCAATGTTTACGCGAGCATTCGGTGTCTTCCGAGTATTGTTCCGATTTATATTTGGTTAATAATCAAAATGTATATAAATTGATATTTAATTGCGAAGTATGTGAAATGCAAATGTTCCTTGCTGATACGTATCCATCTCCTCTAAATAAAGGAAACGAATAAATGGACTGCCCATATCGGAAACATTTTTTGATGTTTTTATACAATATGAAAAGACGTTTTCGTTATATCTCGAAAATATATTCTTATGGAACTACATGAAGATTTGAAGAAATTGGTTTTTGAAAAAGCCGATTTGAAAAAACAAGTATATAATGCTACAAAGGAAACGTTTGAACATTTTAGGACTATTACTCGAGAAATTATTGAAGCATTTAAAATCAAAGCAAAAGAGGAGCGCAGTCCAATTGTTTTTGAATTTAGAAATCGTGGTGATTTCGAATTTGAAGTAAAATTTGCCGGTGATGTACTTATTTTTGTGATGCACACCAATGTATTTGAATTTTCCAGAAATCATGATGTAATGAAAACTCAATATGTTCGAGAAAATGCAAAACGTTCTTATTGTGGGTCTATTCAAATATATAATTTTTTATCAGATTCGTTTACATATGATCGAAATAATGATTTAGGTTATATGATAGGGCGTATTTTTATAAACTATGAAAAACATTATTTTATAGAAGGGAAACGAGAATTGGGTATGCTATATAACAATTTTAATACGGCAAAAATATCGCAAGAGTCTGTAAAAGAGATTGTTGAATCTTCAATTACGTATACGACGAATTTTGACCTCTTAACTCCGCCTTACGATGAGGTAAAATTGGTTTCTGTGTCCGAAATGAAGGATTCTTTTGATAGAAAAGTGATGATTACAGGTAAGAGATTAGGTTTTCGTTTTCAGGCAGATACGGATTGATGAACAAAAAAAGTGATTTTTTTTCAAAAAACATTTTGTCCATTCAGAAAATAGTTGTAATTTTGCATCCTCAAACGATGAGAATGACACTCAAAAAAAAGAGGTCAGATTGAGAAAAAATAAAGAAGGTCCGTTCGTCTAGCTGGTTAGGACGCAAGATTTTCATTCTTGAAATCAGGGGTTCGAATCCCCTACGGACTACAAAGAGAAAAAAGATAAAATAAAAATGGCAAACCACAAATCATCGAAAAAAAGAATTCGTTCAAACGAAAGAAAAAGAGTAGAAAATAGATACTACGCTAAAACGATGCGTAATGCATTACGAGATTTTAGAGCTTTAGGAGAAAAAGAAGTTGCTATAGAACGTTTACCTAAAATGATTTCTGTTATTGATAAGTTAGCAAAACGTTCGGTAATTCATAAAAATAAAGCTTCTAACTTAAAGTCAAAGTTAATGCGTCAAGTTAGTACGATGTAATAAATTAAAGAAGATATATAATAAAAGGGAACTCATTTTTGGGTTCCCTTTTGTGTATTTGAAAGGTACTTTCTATT
>CAYYUE010000189.1:0-4305 GCA_964474745.1 uncultured Bacteroidaceae bacterium
CATCAAAAAATGAGTTGATAACTTAAAATAAACTACAATCTATACAAGTTACATTACAAAGCAAATTACTTTAAGAAGAAAATAAAACATTTTTTTGTAATTCAATATCTGTTATACTATTTTCTAGTATCAACCGTTTTCTTTTTACTTTTAATAGTACTATTAATCATAATACAAATAAACATGGATTTAACATTTTTAGGCGCTGCCAAGGAGGTAACCGGAAGTAAGCATCTGATTACTACAAAAAAAGGATTAAAAATACTACTCGATTGCGGCATGTATCAAGGAAAAGGTCTAGAAACCGATACCATGAATCGAGATTTGGGATTCGAGCCTTCTGAAATTGATTATATTATCCTTTCCCATGCCCACATCGATCATTCAGGATTGATACCATACATATATAAATTAGGTTTTAATGGAACAATCCTTTGCACTCCCTCTACTCGTGACCTTTGTGCTATTATGTTGGCTGATGCCGGACGTATTCAGGAGTCTGATACTCGCACATTTAATAAAAAACGAAAAGAGCAAGGTCTTTCCGAAGTAGAACCTTTATACACGCTTTTGGATGCACAAGCATGCATGCAATGCTTTATTAGTGTTCCATATCATAAAAGATTTAATATCGAAAATGAAGTCATTGTGGAGTTCTTCGATACTGGTCATATTTTAGGAAGTTCGGCTATTTATTTGGAAATAAAAGAAAATCGTAAAACCATCAAGATTTGTTTTACCGGGGATATCGGACGATATTCAAAACATATACTCAAAGATCCGGAACCTTTTCTTCAAGTAGATTATTTAATTATGGAATCTACTTATGGAGATCGTTTACACACCACTATTGATAATGCAGAACAAGAACTATTAATGGCAGTGCTGGACACGTGTACAAAAAAGAGAGGGAAGTTGATTATTCCGTCATTTGCCATAGGACGTGCACAAGAAATAATATATGCACTTAATCGATTGAAAAATAAAAAATTACTTCCTGATATTGATGTATTTGTAGACAGTCCATTAAGTGTTTCAGCAACAAATATTATGCGTTTGCATACCGAATGTTTTAACGATGCAATTATCGAATCAATGAAACAGGATCCTGATCCTTTCGGATTCGATCGATTGCACTATATACAATCAGTTGAAGCTTCGAAGCAATTAAATGTTCGAAACAAAACATGTGTTATTATTTCTGCATCAGGCATGATGGAAGCGGGGAGAATAAAGCACCATTTAGCGAATAACATCGAAAATCCAAAAACAACAATCCTATGTGTAGGTTATTGTTCTCCTACTACATTAGGAGCAAAAATTATGCGCGGTGATAAACATGTTTCTATCTTCGGGCATTCTTACACTGTTCGGGCTGATATCAGACGTATTGATTCATATTCTGCCCATGGTGATTACAACGAAATGATGCAGTATATCAGTTGTCAAGATAAAAAGAAATTGAAAAAAATCTTTTTAGTACATGGAGAAGAAGGAACTCAAAATAATTTTAAACAAACATTACAAAATAATGGTTACAAAAATGTAGAAGTTCCAGACAGATTGCATACTGTCACATTATAAGTATATTATTGTAAAAGAAAATAACGAGCATGAAGTATTTATAAAACCTTGCTCGTTATTCTTTTTTATATGGCAAGTTGCAAAAACTAAAAAAATATAATCTTACCAATTAAGAAATAAAGAAAGCAACAAATTATAAAAATAGATATTTCTAAGATGCGACTCTACGGATGCTAAAAAAATCGATGATATATAGAAAATAATTGGTACTTTTGCAACCGACAAAAAATGAAACGGGACGTGCAAAGTAATATTTTAGAGAAAGTTAATACACCTGACGACTTAAAAAAATTAACTCATCCAGAACTAAAGCTACTATGTGATGAGATTCGAGAATACATTATAAGTGTATTAGCCAATAATCCGGGACATTTGGCCTCGAGTTTAGGCACTGTTGAGTTAACTGTTGCATTACATTATGTTTTCAACACCCCAGACGATAAATTAATATGGGATGTAGGCCATCAAGCCTATTCGCATAAAATTCTCACCGGGCGAAAAAAACAATTTCATACTATTAGAACCTATGGAGGTATTAGTGGTTTTCCACGTATGGAAGAAAGCTCTTATGATTCTTTTGGTACGGGACATTCTTCTACATCCATATCTGCAGCCTTAGGAATGGCAGTGGCATCTAGATTAGAAGAAAATCTCACACGCCAACACATTGCTATTATTGGAGACGGATCTATGACAGGAGGAATGGCCTTTGAAGGCTTAAATCAAGCCGGCGTTTCAAAAGCCAATATTTTGGTGATTCTGAATGATAATGGAATTTCAATTGATAAAAGTGAAGGTGCCCTGAATCACTACCTCACTACTATTACAGCCTCTTCCACATATAACCGTTTGAAAAATAAAATTTGGAATTTTTATGGAGAAACCCAAACAGGTAATAAATGGAAGAATTTTTTCCGTAAAATTATTATTTCTACAAAAGTAGCCCTTTTTAAGCAAAGTAACTTTTTTGAAGCACTAAATTTTCGTTATTTTGGGCCTATCGATGGGCATGACGTTGATAGTTTAATCAAAATTTTGACCCAGCTTAGCAAAATAAAAGGTCCTAAAATATTACATATTGTAACCAAAAAAGGTAAAGGATTAAAAGTTGCAGAAAACAATCCCATTCTATACCATGCTCCTGGTATATACGATGCCAACACTGGAGAACAAGTTACAGAAAACTCTTTTAATAAGCCTTTAAAATACCAAGATGTTTTTGGGCATACTATTGTTGAATTGGCCAAAAAAAATCCTAAAATTATAGGTATTACACCCGCTATGTCGAGCGGATGCTCCCTCAATATGATGATGGAAAAGATGCCCAACAGAGCTTTCGACGTAGATATAGCTGAACAGCATGCTGTAACTTTTGCCGCGGGTTTGGCCGCACAAGGAATGGTCCCATTTTGCAACATCTATTCCTCTTTTATGCAACGGGCTTACGATCAAGTGATTCACGATGTAGCTTTACAAAACCTACATGTTATTTTTTGTTTAGACAGAGCCGGATTGGTCGGTGAAGATGGGGCTACACATCATGGCATTTTCGACTATGCATACTTTCGTCCCATTCCGAATATGACTATTGCTTCGCCAATGAACGAAAATGAATTGCGCAATATGATGTATACTGCTCAACTTGATAAAAAAGGACCTTTCGTAATTCGATACCCTAGAGGAAGTTCAGTTAATGCAGACTGGAAAAAACCGTTCCGAGAGTTGCAAATAGGAAAAGGACGTTGTTTAAAAACAGGTATAGAAATTGCCATACTTTCTATCGGTCATATAGGGAATGCGGCTATGGAAGCCGCTCAAATCGCCAGCAATCTAGGAATCGAAGTAGGTGTTTATGATATGCGGTTTTTAAAGCCTCTCGACGAAAGCTTGCTTTATGAAGTAGCGAAAACATATACCCACATCATAACTCTCGAAAATGGGGTACTTAAAGGTGGGTTCGGCTCTGCAATTGCCGAATTCATTCTTGATAATGAATTGCCCGTACACATACATCGTATAGGGATTTCAGATGCTTTTATCGCCCAAGGAAGTTTATTGGAACTTCACAAAGAATGTGGTATTGACACAGATGCTATTGTTTCAAAAATTTGTCAACTAAAAAAACGTCTTAATAATTAAATTATATCGTTTTTATTGCATAAACGCTGCATTTTTCAAATTGTTTGCATATTCAAATCGATAACTTTTAAGGGTATTTTATTTTCGAAAATAATACATAAAAACGGAATATTTGATGTTTGACTAAAAATACTTTCAAAAAACACAAAACATTCTGCAGGAACTCTCAAAGCCTATATTATTCGTTACGAGGCTGACAACATCCTTATAAACTTATATAGTATCCATTTTATCCTGCTATATTGGAAACGTCTGAGGCGATAAAATTGTCTACTCTGGAAATTGACATCTTGAATATTTCTCAGATTTTTAATTGATGATCAATGAACTTAGATTGCAAAATCAATATATCAACACCCCTTTTCAACACATTCTCCGAATTATAATACAGCCGTTAGGATTGCTATAAGTAAAGAACTCTTCTTATCATGTTCAGGAGCTATGAAGAATATCCAGAAGTTCGAATTCTTCTGGGCGCATGTGCAAAAGACAATAAAAACATAAAAAATATCTGTAACATTTTTACTCCTTTCATAGATTCATTTTTTTACAAATATATTATCTTCTTTATCTTATTCTCGT
>CAYYUE010000190.1:0-4298 GCA_964474745.1 uncultured Bacteroidaceae bacterium
GGCAAATTTGAATGCAGTTCTGAATAAGAAAATTGTAGATAGTGGATATAAATCTCTAATTGAAGTAAAGTTAATATTAGATCAGAATTTGAATGTATTGGAAATACAGAATTTAATAAAAAAATATCGCGAAAATGTGCTTGTACATCAACTTCGAATGAATGAGTTGAATAATCAAATTGGAGATATCCAATATAATGAAGAAGATCATAAAAACATAAAGCAACAAATAGAGGAGCAAAACAGATTGGAGGAGCAGATAACAGCAGATTTTGGGAGTTGTAAAACTCAGTTGAAAATAATTGAACAAAAACTTCAAGAGAAAATAAAACTTCAAAAAGAGCATATACGTATTGAAAATCGAAAGCAAAATTTGGATTTGTTAAAAGGGTTATTTAAAGGTGCAGGATTTGTAAAATATGTTTCAACCATGTATCTGGAATCACTTTGTATTAATGCGAATGAACGTTTTCGAAAAATGACTCAGCAGCAATTAGAATTAGTTTTAAATGGTAATGGAGATTTTGAAGTACGGGATTATTTGAACGAAGGGAAAACGCGCTCTATAAAAACATTATCTGGAGGCCAAACATTTCAAGCAGCATTGTCGTTAGCATTAGCATTGGTAGATAATATTCGCAACTTGTCTAAGGCAAGTCAGAAATTCTTTTTTTTAGATGAAGGCTTTGGGTCTCAAGATAAAGACAGCTTACAGATAATATTTGATACATTGAAATCGTTACGAAATGAAAATCGAATAGTCGGAATCATTAGCCATGTGGAAGAATTGCAACAAAATATCCCTACTTTTATTACAGTGAAAAAAGATAAAGAAAGAGGAAGTATTATTTTGTAACTTGTATATACGTATAATTCTTATTGGAAGCTTTTCGTATAGAGAGATTGTGTGCTGATATTGTAATACTTATTGGATAGAGTCTATTCAGATTTTTTATGTATATTTGCAAGAAATATAGATTTTGTATACGTCAAACAAATGAGGTGCGTAAATCATGGTTTGAGTGTTATTAAGATTTAATAGGGTGGTAAAGTTATGGATAATATGGAAAAATCTATTCGTCAAAAAACGAATGAATTGAAGCGAATGATGCAGGAAGCATTGCAAGGAGGGGGGATGCGAGCGGTAAAAAAACAAAAAATATACGGTAAGCTTACTGCTCGAGAACGTATTTTGCGTATTGTAGATCAAAATTCATTTTATGAATATGATTTGTTCGTACAACCCTTTGGAAAAGATTTCGGATTGGAAAAAAAGCACCTTCCGGGGGATGGTGTAATTACCGGAACAGGAACGATAGACGGACGTTCTGTATGTATTTATTCACAGGATTTTACTATTGCCGGGGGTTCATTGGGATATATGCAGGCTCAGAAAATCTGTAAGATGATTGACCTTGCAATAAAAATGAAAATTCCTCTGGTTGGGATTAATGATTCCGAGGGAATTCGGTTACAAGAGGGTATCAAAGCACTAGCTGGGTTGGGAGATATTTTGTATAAACACATGAAAGCTTCGGGTATTATTCCTCAAATTTCAGTAATACTAGGTCCTTGTGAAGGATTATCCTCCTATCTGCCTACATTTTCTGATTTTATTTTTACAGTAGATAAATTAGTGTATCAAACAAATAATCATATTGGTGAAAAAAATAAAAACAAAGAGAATTATGAAAATGAGATAGATAATAATTCAAATAATATACTTCTGGATAATAATAAATTTGATTTTGTGGCAGATACAGAAGATCTTTGTTTTGATCAATTAAAAAAATTATTTACCTATATTCCGGATTGCAGAGAAAATAAGGTGAAAATATATAGTCCGAAACAACCCAAAATAAATGACTATAAGATAACTTCTATATTCCCTAAAAATGCAAATACTCCATATGATGTTAGAAGTGTATTAAAAAGCATCTCTGATAGTTCTGATTTTTTTGAAGTGCAAGGATCCCATACAAAGGAGATCGTTATAGGATATATGCGAATAAATGGAGAAACGGTAGGTATTGTTGCAAATCAGCCTTCCGTAAATTCGACTATACAAGATGCTGGAATATCAGAAAAAGCGGTTCATTTTATTCAATTTTGTGATGCATTTAATATTCCTATTATTACATGGGTTGACTCACAAGGGAATGATTATTTCAACAATCACTCTGCTCGAAATGAATCTCGACTAATGTCTGCTTATATAAAGGCAAGTATACCTAAAATTACTATTATTTTACGTAAAGCATATGGCGATGCATATTTAACAATGGGATCGCGGCATGCAGGAGCTGATTTTGTATTTGCATGGTCCACTGCTGAAATTTCTGTTATGGAATCGGAAAAAGCTATTTCTATTCTTTTTAAAGAAGAACAAATAATAGATAAAGACATGGAAATTGTTCAGAAAGCCAAAATAGAAGATTATAAGAAAAAAGCAGCTAGCCCATACGCTGCTGCTGCTTATGGATACATTGATGCTGTGATAGAGCCTTCAGAAACTCGGAATTATTTAATACATGCTTTAAAACTAACTTCGACTAAAGTTCGAGATAAAGATTCGTATTTTGCTAAAAAATAAGATTTTTGAATAAAGATTCAGAACTCTAAATTTCATATTGAAATGAATTATGAAATAGAGTTGCCATAATAGCAAAAGGACAGAGGAACGATTCCAAATTCAAAAGGAGAATAACCAATAACTTCTCCATCCGTTTCTAGAAATATAGGGCTTTTTGAATGTAATATAATCTTTTCAGCATGTAGATATTGTACTTCTTTTACGGAAGCCAGTGTACCTTTGAATAATTTATGAATTGATAAAAGTATTTTCAATTTTGACATATTGCTAATAAATAGGACATTATATAATCCATCAGTGGGATTCGCATCAGGAAATGGCAACATGCCTCCTCCATTATAGCGTCCAATACCTACTGAAAAATTCAACATCTTGCCTGACAGTTTTATCCCATTATTATCTTCAAGTGTTACATAAACTGGTTTATATTGAGTAAATGCTTTTAAAAGGTTCAATGAATAAGCAATAGTACTCTTTTGAAAAGTCGATTTTTGTTTGTTCGTTTGATCTACAACAATAGAATCTAGGCCTGTTCCCGCAGTATTTATAAAATAACGTTTCTTCGTTTTCCCATCTATGTGATGCAATGCCCAACCAACGTCTTGATTTACAGTTTTATTCCTTAGAATTAATTGGACCGCTTTTTCTATTGAGTTCGGGATACCTGCTGTTCGAATCCAATCATTCCCAGTTCCGACAGGAATAATGCCTACCTTTATTTGGGTAGGAGAAAAACGTGCTTGAGTCATTATCCCATTTAAGACCTCATTAAGAGTACCATCACCCCCGATAACAATAAGGTTTTGATATCCGTTTTCAATTACAGTTCGTACATGAGTAATTGTTTTTCCACAGGGCTCGGTAAAATAATACTCGAAATCAAAATTATTGACTTCGAGTAATTTACATATTTCTCTCCATTTTTCTTTTGCAACCCCGTTTCCTGAAACGGGATTTACAAAAACCATCCACTTTGTATGTAGTATGTCTTTCAAATCTATTCTGGTATTAACCTACAGCTTCTTTTAAGCGTTCTGCGTTCTCAGCCAATTGTAACGCGTCAATCACATCCTGAACGTCTCCATTCATAAATGCCGATAAATTGTACATGGTGTAATTGATCCGATGGTCTGTAACGCGGCTTTGTGGATAATTATAGGTGCGAATTTTTGCCGAGCGATCACCTGTAGAAACCATTGTTTTTCGTTTTGATGACATTTCTTCCAAATATTTGTTATATTCACGCTCAAACAACCGTGTACGAAGCACAACCATCGCTTTTTCCAAATTTTTAATTTGAGATTTCTGATCCTGACACGATACAACAATCCCTGTTGGAATATGCGTTAATCGTATTGCAGAGTAGGTTGTGTTTACCGATTGGCCTCCGGGACCGGAAGAACAAAATGTATCTTTACGAATATCGGATTGTTTTAGCTCTACATCAAATTCTTCAGCTTCGGGCAAAACTACTACGGAAGCTGCTGAAGTATGTACGCGACCTTGTGTTTCCGTTTGCGGTACTCTTTGTACACGATGGACACCTGATTCGTATTTCATTTGACCATATACGTTTTCGCCTATTACATTAAATACGATTTCCTTATATCCTCCAGCTGTACCTTCAGTGTAATCAACAATTTCAATTTTCCAATTTTTCTTTTCACAGTAATGTATGTACATCCGATATAAATCACCCGCAAAT